>NZ_JAKQYH010000037.1:0-73473 GCF_022343545.1 Streptomyces arenae | reverse complement strand
CGCGGGCGATGTACTGCCAGACGTCCAGCTCGGTCCAGTTGGACAGCGGGAAGACGCGGACGTGTTCGCCGGGGGCGTGCCGGCCGTTGTAGAGGTTCCACAGCTCGGGGCGCTGGCGGCGCGGGTCCCACTGGGAGAACTCGTCGCGCAGTGAGAACACCCGTTCCTTGGCGCGGGCCTTCTCCTCGTCGCGGCGGCCGCCGCCGAACACGGCGTCGAAGCGCTCGCTCTGGATCTTCTCGGTGAGCGGCAGTGTCTGGAGGGGGTTGCGGGTGCCGTCGGGGCGCTCGCGCAGCACTCCCCGGTCGATGTAGTCCTGCACGGAGGCCACGTGCAGCCGCAGCCCGTGCCGCTCGACGGTGCGGTCGCGATATTCCAGGACCTCGGGGAAGTTGTGCCCGGTGTCCACGTGCAGCAGGGAGAAGGGGACGGCCGCCGGCGCGAACGCCTTCAGCGCCAGGTGCAGCATCAGGATCGAGTCCTTGCCGCCGGAGAACAGGATCACCGGCCGCTCGAACTCGCCCGCCACCTCACGGAAGATGTGGACCGCCTCGGACTCCAGCGCGTCCAGGTGGGACAGCGTGAAGGTGCTCATGCCAGCCCCCGCTCCACCAGCAGCGCGTGTACCGCGTCCGCCGACTCCTGCGGGGTCTGCTCCTGGGTGCGCAGCACCAGCGCCGGGTCGACGGGCGGCTCGTACGGGTCGTCGACACCGGTCAGCCCGGTCAGCTCGCCCGCGGCCTGCCTGGCGTACAGCCCCTTCACGTCCCGCTCGCTGCACACCTCGACCGGGGTCGCGACGTGCACTTCCAGGTACGGCGTCCCGCTCTTCCCGTGCCGGGTGCGTACCGCCTCACGGCTGTCCGCGTAGGGGGCGATCACCGGGACCACGGAGAGCACGCCGTTGCGCGCCAGCACCTCGGAGACTAGGCCGATGCGCTGCACGTTGGTGTTGCGGTCCGCGCGGCTGAAGCCCAGACCGGCCGAGAGGAAGCGGCGGATCTCGTCGCCGTCGAGGACCTCCACGCGATGTCCCTCGGCCTTGAGCCGGTCACCGAGGAGGCGGGCGATCGTCGTCTTCCCCGCACTCGGCAGCCCCGTCAGCCAGACCGTGGCCCCCTGGGCCCTTGGCGTGGTGGTCATGCGCAACAGACCTCTTCCTTACCTTCGTCCAACCCGCGTACGACCCGTCGAAGGGTAGGTAAGAAGTCTGAGAGGAACGGTCAAGGAAGCTGAGGTTTGGCTGAGTGACTCCTGGTGCGCAAGAGGTCACACGGTCCTGCAATGAACATTTCACAAAGGTGCCGGTGTTCACCGTGCGCCCGGTTCACAGACCGGCGAACACGCCTCCCGCGTCCCGCAGCCGCGCGTGCAGCGCCCGGAAGACGGCAGCCGAACGGGTGCCCGGCCAGTCGGCGGGCAGCAGACCGGTCGGCAGCCCGGGGTCGATGTACGGCAGGTGGCGCCAGGAGTCGAGGGCCAGGAGGTAGTCCCGGTAGGCGTCCTCGGGCGGGGTGTCCGCGCGGTGCTCCCAGCCGCGCAGCACCGGCTCATGGGCGTCCAGGAACTCCTCGTGCGCCTTGGCGATGGCCGTCAGGTCCCACCAGCGGGCGACCGCCTCCGTGGTGGGCGCGAACCCGAGGTGGTCACCCCGGAAGAAGTCCACGTACGGGTCGAGAGCGAGACGGCGCAGCGTGTGCCGGGTCTCCTCGAACAGCCGGGCCGGGGCGATCCACACCCCGGGGGCGGCGGTGCCGAAGCCGAGTCCGGCCAGCCGGGAGCGCAGCACGTGCCGCTTCTGCCGCTCCGACTCGGGCACCGAGAACACCGCGAGCACCCAGCCCTCGTCCTCGGGGGGAGCCTCGGCGTACACCCGGCGGTCACCGTCGTCGAGCAGCTGCCGTGCCTCGGCGGAGAGCTCGTACCCTGCGGTGCCCTGCGCGGTCCTCGCGGGGGCCAGCAGGCCGCGCCGTTTCAGCCGGGACACCGAGGAGCGTACGGAAGGGGCGTCCACACCGGCGGCGGCCAGCAGCCGGATCAGCTCGGCGACGGGTACCGGACCGGGCAGGAAGCGGCCGTACGCGCCGTAGAGCGTGACGATGAGGGACCTCGGGGCGTGTTGCTCGGGCACGTTGATCATTTTAGGACCCCGGCATCACTGCTGGTCACCTCTGGTGCCCGGCTGAATGTGAGTCAGGATCGCGGGGTCCGCCCCGAGGCGGCCACCAGGCACTTCGGGGAGGCGGCCGGAGCCGGGTCAGGCGGCGACGGCGAGCCGCTCGGCGGGGCCGCGGCGCGGCGGGACCACACTGCCGTCGGCGCGCAGCTCGCCCGTGTCGTCGAAGACGATCGCCCCGTCGCACAGCAGGGTCCAGCCCTGTTCGGGGTGGGCGGCGACGATGTGCGCCGGGCCGCGGTCGGCCGTCGCGCTCGGGAACTGGTGGGAACACATGGCGCACCTCCACGGGTCTGCCTCCGGCGCGGTCGCCGACCGGCATGACCAGACCATGCTCCCCTCGTGAACGCGGCGGAACAGCCCGCCGGGACCTGTGACAACACGCGGACAACCTTCGGACGCCGTCACGACGGTCGCCGCGCCGCCGGGACACGGAAACCCCACGGGACGCGCCACCGAAGGAGTGACGATCACGCTCCCGGGCCCGACGGACGGGTATCCAGGGCATGCCCCCACCCCCATGTTCCGGGAGGAAACCATGCCCGTACGCCCCGCCCTCGCCGCGGCCCTCGGCTCGGCCGCCCTGCTGTGCGTCGCCACCGCCCCCGCGTCCGCCACCGCCCCCGCGTCCGCGCCCACACCCGCGTCCGCGCCCACACCCGCGTCCGCGCCCGCCCCCGCGACCGCCGACCCCACCGAATCCGTCACCGTCGCGGCGACCGGCAAGCTCGCCGACGACGGCACGGTCACCCTCTCCGGCACCTACACCTGCACCGATGCCACGGGACCGGTGTTCATCAGCTCCTCGATCAGCCAGGACTCGCCGACCTTCCGGCACGGCATCGGCGGCACCCAGGCGGTCTGCGACGGAGCCGTGCACGACTGGCAGAACACCGGCAAGGTCAGCTCGGAGAAGCTGGCCCCCGGCAAGGCGAACGTGGAGGCCACCGTCCTGGAACTGCGTCCCTCGGGCGGCCTGCCCCTGCCGTACTTCCACGCCACCCGCAAGCAGGACATCACCCTCGCCAAGGCCTGACCCCCGCCCCGGCGTCCCGGCACCCTCGGATGCCGGGACCCGGCGGGGACGGTCAGCCGGCGAGTTCCTTCCTGATGCGGTCCAGCATGAACGCCGAGGACTCGCGGGCCCGCTCCTCCCACGCGAAGACGCAGGCGGTGGCGACACCGTCGAAGCCCAGTTCGCGCAGGGTGCCGAAGAACGCGTCCCAGTCGACCTCGCCCTGTCCGACGTCCAGGTGCTGGTGGATCCGGGCCGCGGTGCCGGGCGGGTTGAGGATGTAGCGCAGCCCGCTGGAGCCCTTGTGGTTGAAGGAGTCCGCGATGTGCACGTGCTGGAGCTTGTCACCGGCGTAGCGCATCATCGCCGCGATGTCGGCCGTGGGATCGGCGCCCGACAGGTGGAAGGAGTGCGGGGCGCAGTACAGGTAGTTCACCCAGGGCTTGTTGATCGCGCGGACCAGGTCGACCGCGGGGGTGTTCTCCTCGCAGAAGTCGTCCGGGTGCGCCTCCAGGTTGAGGGCGATGCCCTCGCGCTCGAAGAGGGGGAGGAGCTCCTCCAGCGAGCGCCAGAAGGCCGCCTCGCTCTCCGCCGCGCGCTCCGGCCGGCCGTTGAACTCGCTGTTCATCAGCGGGCATTCGAGGTCGGCCGTGATCTCGATCATCCGCTTCCAGTAGCGGACGGCGGCCTGCCGCTCGGTCTCGTCCGGGGACGACCACTTGTAGAGCGGCAGCACGGACGACAGCTTCACCCCGTGCGTGCGCAGGGCGTTCTTCAGCTCCGCGATCCGCCCGTCGTCCGCGCGCGGGTGCAGGAAGAACGGCATGAAGTCGTCGCGCGGCGACAACTCGATGTACTCGTAACCGAGTTCGGCCACCGTCCGCACCATGTCGTCGATCGGCAGGGCGCGGAACATGTACGGGTCGAGGGCGATCTTCACGCGTTGCCTCCGTAGCAGGCCGGACGGGGCTTGAGGTCGGTGGCGACGACGGTGCCCGACTCCAGGGCCTCGACCGTCGCGGCGGTGATGACGGTGGCGGCGTAGCCGTCCCAGGCCGAGGGACCGGTGGGCTCCTCGCCGGTGGCGATGCTCGCGATCCACTCGCGGAACTCGGTGTCGAACGCGTCGCGGAAGCGGCCCACCCAGTCCGTGAGGACGGCCGTGCTGTGCTGTCCGGCGGTGCGGACGGCGACCGCGGCCGGGTCGGGCAGCCGGACCAGGCCCTCCTCGCCGACGGTCTCGCACTGGATGTCGTAGCCGTACTGGCAGTTGACGAAGACCTCCAGGTCGATACGGACGCCCTTGGCGGTCTCGAAGAGCATGATCTGCGGGTCCTTCAGGTGCGCGAACCGCTTGCTCGTGGCGCGCGGGGTGATCACCTGGGTGGAGACGATCTCGTCGTCCAGCAGCCAGCGCAGCACGTCCACCTCGTGGACCGCCGTGTCCAGCGCGGCCATCGCGGACGTGTAGCTCTCCGGCACGGTGGGGTTGCGGTGGGCGCAGTGCACGATCAGCGGCTCGCCGATCCTCCCCGACTCGATGACCTGCTTCATCTGCCGGTAGCCGGCGTCGTAGCGGCGCATGAAGCCGACCTGGACCAGGCGGCGGCCGTGCGCCTGCTCGGCCTCGACGATCCTCAGACAGTCCTCGGCGGTGGTCGCGAGGGGCTTCTCGCAGAACACCGGCTTCCCGGCGGCGATCGCGTCGAGGACGTGCTCGGCGTGCGTGGGGCCCCAGGAGGTGACGAGGACGGCGTCCACGTCGTCCGCGGCGACCACGGCCGCGCCGTCGGGCAGCACCCGGGCACCGACCGGCTCCGCGGCCTCCGCCGCGCGCGCCGGGTCGATGTCGGTGACCGCGGTGACCCGGGCTCCGGTCACGGTCTCGGTGAGGCGCCGGATGTGCTCCTTGCCGATCCAGCCGGCGCCGATCACTCCTACACGAACAGTCATGGTGATTCCTTCAGGGGGGTCAGGAGAAGCGGGCCCGGAGTTCGGCTTCGAGGGTTTCGAGGGTGCGGCCCTTGGTCTCGGGGACGTAGAGCTTCACGAAGGTGAGCGAGAAGAGACCCGCCACGACGAACAGGAAGAAGGTGTTGGAGATCCCGATCGCGGACACCAGCGACGGGAAGACCAGGCCGATCACGAAGTTGGTCAGCCACAGCACGACGGCCGCCACACCCATCCCGAAGCCGCGCATCCGCATCGGGAAGATCTCGGAGAGCATCAGCCAGGTCACCGGGGAGATGGCGCCCTGCTGGAAGGCGAGGAAGGTGACCGTCATGGCGAGCACGGCGTAGGCCCGGCCGTCCCCGGCGGGCAGCACCAGCGAGAACACACCGATGAACAGCAGCGCCAGCGTGGTGCCGATCTGGCCGGTCATCAGCATCGGCCGGCGGTCGACCCGGTCGAGCAGCCAGATGCCGACGAAGGTGGCGAGCACGGAGATCACGCCGTTGGCGATGTTGGCGGTCAGCGCGGTGTCCGAGGCGAAACCGGCGTCCGAGAGGATCTGGGTGCCGTAGTACATGATCGTGTTCACGCCGGTGATCTGCTGCACGATCGCGATGCCGAAGCCCACGAACATCAGCTTGCGCAGCCACGGCGTGGCCCGCATGTCCTGCCAGCCGCCGAGCTTCTCCTGCTCCTCCTTCACGGCGAGCGCGGAGACCTCGGCCAGCTCGGCCTCGGCGCGCTGCTGGGAGCGGACCTGCCTCAGGACCTCCAGGGCCTCGTCGAAGCGGGTCCGGGAGGCCAGCCAGCGCGGGCTCTCCGGCATGACCAGCATGCCGAACCAGAGCACCACGGCCGGGACGGTGGCGATCACCAGCATCCAGCGCCAGATGCCACCGGACTCGCTGCCCACGTTCGCGATGACCGCGTTCGAGGTGAAGGCGAGCAGCTGACCGCTGACGATCATCAGCTCGTTGCGGGTGACCAGGGCGCCACGCCGCTCGGCGGGGGAGATCTCCGCGAGGTAGACCGGCACGGTCACCGACGCGCCACCGACCGCGAGGCCCAGCACGAAGCGGGCCACGATCATGACGGCGGTGGTGGGGGCGAGGGTGGCACCGAGGGCGCCGACGAAGAACAGCACCGCGAGGGTGAGGATCGTACGGCGGCGGCCCCGCGCGTCCGACAACCGGCCGCCGGCCACCGCGCCGAGCGCGGCACCCAGCAGCAGCGAGCTGGTGACCATGCCCTCGGTGACCGAGTTCAGCCCGAGGTCCTTGCTCATGTACGGCAGCGCGCCGTTGATGACACCGGTGTCGTAGCCGAAGAGCAGTCCGCCGAAGGTGGCGATGATCGTGATCAGCCGCAGCCGCCGGGCGACCGCCGGGGAGGGCTGGCCGGTGACGGGGGCGGTGGCCTGGAGCGCGTCGTCCCTGACGTTCATGTGGCCGCCTCCTACCGGTTCGGGTTCGGGCGACGGGTACCCGACAGGCCGTGGCCGCTCAGGTACTCGCGCGTGCTGGTGGCGATGGGCAGCGGCACCTCGGGGGCGCACGGGTACAGGTCCTGCTCGACGATCACGAACAGCTCGGCGTCGAGCTTCGCCAGCTCGGCCACCACGTCGGCCGGGTTCGGCACACCGGCGGGCGGCGAGACGCACACGCCCCGCTTGACGGCCTCGCCGAAGCCGAGGTCCTCGGCGGCGACCTGGGCCAGGATCTCGGGGTCCATCTGCTTGATGTGGACGTAGCCGACGCGCTCGCCGAAGCGGCGGATCAGGTCGACGTTGTCACCACCGCCGTACGCGACGTGCCCGGTGTCCAGGCACAGGTTGGTGTAGCGGCCGTCGGACTCGCCCAGCAGCCGCTCGATCTCCGGCTGGGTCTGGATGTGGCTGTCGGCGTGCGGGTGGATGACGAGCCGCACGTCGTACTCGTCGAGGAGCAGTTCGCCCAGCCGGTCGGCGGCCTTGCCGAAGCCCGCCCACTGCTCGGGGGTGAGCTCGGGCGGCTCGGTGAACGCGCCGGTCTTCTCGTCCCGGTACATGGGCGGGATGAGGACCAGGTGGTGGGCGCCCGCGGCCTGGGTCAGGGTGGCGACCCGGCGGACGTGGGCGAGCATCTCGTCCCAGGCCTCGGGCCGGTGCAGCGCGCCGAACGCGGTGCCGCCGGAGACCTTCAGGCCACGGGCGTCGAGCTCCGCCTTCAGCCGCTGCGGGTCCGTGGGGAGGTAGCCGTAGGGCCCGAGTTCGAACCACTCGTAGCCGGCCTGCTTCAGCTCGTCGAGGAAGCGGGTGTACGGAACCTGGTGCTCGTCCTCCGGGAACCAGATGCCCCAGGAGTCGGGGGCGGAGCCGAGGCAGAGGTTGCCGACTGTGGTGCGGAGGGGGGCTGGCGCCGTTGCCATGGCGTGTCCTTCGGGGGAGGGGACGGGAGTCCGGAGACAGGTCGGCCAAGGGGTGTGGAGGGGCCCCTTGAAGAGGGTCTCTGGCGCGCTCTACTAGCGCGCTCTAGTGCGAGTACGATGACTCCTGTCCAAATGTCATGTCAATACCTTGTTGCCGGGGGATTTCCCGGAGCCGTCGGGAGCAGGCCCTAGGGTGGGCCTGTCGAAGGGTGGGTGCACAGGTGGATGCAGCGGGCAGGCGGCGGCCGACGATGGCCGACGTCGCCGAAAGGGCCGGTGTCTCCCGGGCCCTGGTGTCGATCGTGTTCCGCAACCAGCCCGGCGCGAGCCAGGAGACGCGCGAGCGGGTGCTGCGGGTCGCCGACGAGATCGGCTACCGCCCCGACAGCGCGGCCCGGCTGCTGGCCCGGGGCCGCAGCCGCACCCTCGGTGTCATGTTCACCGTGCACCAGACCTTCCACACCGACCTCATCGAGGGCATCTACCCCGAGGCCGAGCGGCTCGGTTACGACGTGCTGCTCTCCGCCGCCGCCCAGGGCCGCAGCGAGGAGAAGGCGGTCGAGGCGCTGCTCGGGCACCGCTGCGAGGCGCTGATACTGCTCGGTCCGGACGCGGACCCCGCCTACCTGGACGGTCTCGGCCAGCGCGCCGTGACGGTGTCGGTCAGCCGGCGGGTGCCCCGGGCCCGGGTGGACTTCGTGCACAGCGCGGAGAGCAAGGGTGTCCGGCAGGCCATGGACTACCTGGTCGAACTCGGCCACCGCCGGATCCTGCACATCGACGGCGGCGACGGCCCCGGCTCGGCCGAGCGGCGCCGTTCCTACCGGGCCGCGATGCGCCGGCACGGCCTCGCGGCGGAGATCCGGGTGATACCCGGCGCGCACACCGAGCAGTCCGGCATCGAGACCGGCCGGCTGCTGCTCGCGGAACGCGAGCGGGGCGTGCCGTTGCCGACGGCGGTACTGGCGGGCAACGACCGCTGCGCGATGGGCGTGATGATGGCCATGACGCGCGGCGGGGTCGAGGTTCCGCGGGACGTCTCCGTGGTCGGCTTCGACGACAGCCACCTCTCCCACCTCATGCCGGTCGGTCTCACCACGGTGCGTCAGGACGCCGGGCTGATGGCCGAGTACGCGGTGCGGTTCGCGGTGGAGCGGCTGGCGGATCCCGAACTGGCGCCGCGCGAGGCGGTGCTGGACCCGAAACTGGTCGTACGGGGCACGACGGGGCCGCCCCCCGAGGGGGACGGCCCGAATGCCTGACAGGTGCTGACGGGTCGTCAGCGGGTGCCGTTGGCGGCGAACTCGGCGATGGTGTCGGCGTTCTCCTTGGTGACGAAGGCAGGGCCGGTCAGGACCGGGGCGGTGCCGCCGCCGCTGTAGTTGCCGTTGTTCTTGTAGAGCCACAGCGAGTCGACGGCCAGGTAGCCCTGGAGGTAGGGCTGCTGGTCGACGGCGAACTCGACCGACCCGCTCTGGATCGCCGAGACCAGGTCCTTGTTGAGGTCGAAGGTGGCCACCTTGGCCTTGCTGCCGGCGTCCTTCACGGACTGGATGGCGGTCAGGGCGATCGGGGCGCCCAGGGTGACGACCTGGTCGATCGAGGAGTCCTGCTGGAGCTTGGCGGTGACGGTGGACTTGACCGAGGGCATGTCGGTGCCGTTGACGTAGATCTTGTCGGTCTTGCCCTTGAAGCCCTTGGTCAGGCCCGCGCAGCGGGCTTCGAGGGCGACCTGGCCCTGGGCCTGCACGACACACAGGGCGTGCTTGGCGCCGAGCTGGTTGAGGCGCTCGCCGAAGGCTTCGCCGGCGATGTTCTCGTCCTGGCCGAAGTACTCCAGCATGCCGAGCTTCTTCCAGGCGTCCAGGCCCGAGTTGAAGCCGACTACCGGGATGCCGGCGGTCCTGGCCTTGGTCACGACGGCCTTCAGGGCGTCGGGCGTGGCGGCGGTCAGGGCGATGCCGTCGACCTTCTGGTCGATCGCGTTCTGCACCAGGTTGGCCTGGTTGGCGGCGCTCGGGTCGGCCGAGTAGACCAGCTTGATGTTGTCCTTGGCCGCGGCCGCGGCGGCGCCCTTGCGGATCAGGTCCCAGAAGGTGTCGCCGGGCTGGGCGTGGGTGATCATGGCCACCGTCATGCGGGGCGTGGACGCCTTGCCCGCGGCCGCGGCCGCGCCGCTGTCCTCGGACTTCTTGCCGCCGGAGCTGCTGGAGCAGCCCGTGGCGAGCAGGACGCCCGCCAGGACGGCGGCGGCCATGGCTGCGGCTCGGTGGTTTCTGTGCATGTCCCTGGCACCTCGCTGTGCGGTATGGATCGGCTCTGGGGAGCGGAACGAGCGGTGATAACGGGGGAGGACCGCCGACGGTGGGGGGCTGTGGGGCACCGGTGGCCGACCGGGTGCCTCGCACGGGCGGGGAGGGAGCTCCGTGCCGTCGGCCAGGGGTGCGGCCGACGGCTTCCGAATGGGCTAGAGCGCTTTATTAGCGCGCTCTAGTGACACGTACTATGGGGTCGCTCCCAGGGGATGTCAATCACTTTGTCATGACGTTCCAACATGGAGACCGAGGCGTGCGCGAGCGGCCGGGAGGCGGGGGGCCGGCCGGCCGCTCACCGCGTGCTGCACACCGTCGTCGGCGCCGTTCTGCCGTCGTCGTCCTGCGCGGACCGTGCGTCCTGCACCCGCTGTACGTCCCGGGCGAGGTCCGCGATGCGCGGGTTCCGGCCGGCGGCGACCCGGGCGATGGTCTGCAGGGCGGCCTCGTAGAAGGCGTCCCGTACGGCGGGTGCCATCACGTCCGAGGCGTCCAGGCAGCGGGGGCCGGAACGGAGCCGCTCGGCGATCTCCCGTTCCACCGCGCCACCCCGCGGGGCCACCCCGCGGTTCGCGGAGAAGACGTCGGCGAGCTCCGCCCACCTCCGCTGGCCCTCCCGCGAAGCCAGCCGCCGGATCAGCTCCCTGGCCGCGGGACGACTGCTGAACAGCGCCGCGAAGTCGCCGCTCACCTCGTGGCCCCGGACCGGGGGGCCGCCGGGCAGCAGCGGCGCGGAGTCCGTCATACGGGCCTGTCTCGCGTCGTCCGCGCCGTAGAAGGAAGGGGCGAACGAGCCCTGGTGCTCCAGCGAGCAGCCGTGCCATTCGGTGAAGAGCAGACCGTGGGCGTCGGGCTCGCCGCGGTGGTCGGTGAGCAGGGCGTGCCTCGCGGCGGCCCCGCTCCTGTCCTCGCCGAGCAGCTCGGCCCACGCCGCCCAGGCGCCGCGCACCGGAGCGCTGGTCCAGGTCACCCCGTTCCTGCCCAGCGCCCAGTCCTCGTAGACGGCGGGCCCCGAGCGCTGGAGCACGAGGTCCTCGATCCAGTCCGTGCCCGGCCAGCCGGAGGCGCCGTCGTCGCCCATGCCGATGCACCAGCTCCGCAGCGGCGCCGGCGATCCGGCGGGCGCCGAGCCCTGGCGGTACCAGACGATGCTCTTCAGGTCCGCCTTGACCGGCACCCAGTAGACGTCCTCCGTGGACGCGCCCGTCGGCTTCCAGGGCGCCCCGTACTCCCGCGGGTCGTAGAGCCCGTTCAGCGGTTCGAGCCGGTTCTGGTCGGCGTACTCGGCGAGTTCGCCGAGGCCCGGCATGATCACCAGGTCCGGCGGTTCCCCCGACTGCACCTTGGAGAGCAGCACCTCGCGCTGGGCCGCGGTGCCCTGGTAGCGGAACGGGATGCCGAAGCCGTCCAGCAGGCTCTCGAACTGCTTCGCCTGCGCCCCGGTCCAGGTGCCGAGGATGGTCACCGGCTCCTCGTCGTCGTGCCGGGCCCAGACCACCACCAGACCTCCGGCCGCGACCAGCACCATGACCACGAGGAAGACCAGCACCCTGAGCCGCCGGGTCACCGCCGCCTCCAGTAGTCGCCGTCCAGCCGGAGCCCCAGCCCCAGCGCGGGCAGTACGACGACCAGCAGGCCGCCGACGAACGTGCCCTGGTACACCCGGCCGGCCCAGGCGTCGCCGTCCAGTTCCTGCCGGATCCGCTCCGACCGGTCCGTGACGTTCTGCTGCGCCCGGGCCAGCCCGTCCTTCCCGGACTCCTTCGTGATCCCCGTCAGGTTGCCGAGCGCCTGGTCGAAACCGTGCTCGACGGCCGACACCGTCGCCAGCGGGACCACCGCCAGCAGCGCGGTGAGGACCAGGGCGGCGAGCAGGTACGGATTCCAGTCCCGTCCACAGCGGTCACGCAGTACGAACAGTGCCGACAACAGGGTCGACGCCAGTACGGCCAGGGCGAGTTCGCCCAGCCACCACCCGGCGCGCTGCCGGCCCCCGATGGCGGCGGTGGTCTCGGCGTGCCGCAGCTGGGTCCGCTCCAGCCCGTTCAGCCGGGGCACCAGGCCCACCTTGTCGCGGGTGAGCAGGGAGCGCGCCTCGCCGAGCTTCTGCTCCTGCATGAGGGGCTGGTCCAGGTACTGCGAGGTACCGAGGCCGAGCGAGTTGCCGTAGGTGTCGAGCAGGCCGTTGACCGTGCCGAGGTCCTGGTCGGTGCGGTCGGCGATCCGCGACAGCCCCTGGTCGGCGGCGGAGAGCTGCGACCGGTAGGCCTCGCTCGCCCCCGCCACGTTCACGAGATCGCGGTCCACCAGGTACTGCGCCTCCTGGAAGGAACGCAGCGCCGCGAGCCGGGTGGCGGCGAGCCCCTGGACGGCCGGTGCCTCCCGGGACCCGAGGACCTCGGCGCTCCGCTGGGTCTCCCGGCAGGACAGCGACAGGGCGGTCGCCGCCAGGACGGCGGACACGAACAGCACCAGCAGATGCGCCTCCAGCAGCCGCCGGGTCCGCCGGTGCCGCAGCCGCCCGCGCCAGAACGCGGCGAGGGAGTACCGGCGCCAGGGGACGGCGCGTACGGTCGTCGTCACGATCGCTCCTCCCCGCACGGTCGGGTCGTCACAGCAGCTCCTTCCCGCAGGTGATGCAGTAACGGGCCTCGCTCCCGGCCGGGGTGCCGCAGGTGCCGCAGCGCGGGCCGGGCCGGACGCCGGCGCCGTCCGGCGGGGGCGCGCCGGGGCCTGACCCGGCGCGCAGGATCATCGAGCCGAGCGTGCCGGCGTCGACCGCGCGCAGCCGGATCCGCCCCTCGGCCGCGTCCTCGATGTCGGCGACCGTGGCGATCTCGTCCAGCACCCACCCGGTGCCGAACCGGGCCGCCAGCCGGGCCGCCTGCCCCAGGCAGGTCTCGGCGGTGTCCCGGCGCTGGTTCCGCAGCGCGGCCAGCCCCTCGCGCAGCGCACCCCGCATCCGGGCCGTGGCGTTGAGGCTGAGCACGCTGTCCGCGCCGGCCGTGAGCGGCGGCGCGGACCGGTCGGCGAGGCGCCAGCGGGCGACGACGGGCGCGTGCACGTCCCCGACGGACACCATGGCGAACTGCAACTCGGTCTCCAGCGGATCGTGGTCGGCGTCGGCGACCAGGGTCAGCAGGTAGTCGCGGCTGCCCTGCTCCCACTGGTAGGTCGGGAAGCTCCAGCGGTCCGGCCGGCCGGGCTCCGGCAGACCGCCCAGGCGGTGCGGCCGCGGTGCCTTCTCGCTGAGCGACACCTGGCGCACCGAGGGCCGCAGGGTGACCTCGATCGGCAGCTGGGGCGAGTGCACCCGGCGCAACCGCGCGATGGCGTCCGTGACCGCCCGGCCGAGGCCGTCGTCGACGAACTGGGCGGTGCCGTGCAGCCGTTCGGCGAGGGCCAGCAGCGGATCGGGGGCCCAGTCGGCGCCCACCGCGAACACATCGCAGGTGAACAGCCCGGCACAGGCGTCCAGTTCCTCCTCGAGACCGGTCTCCCGGACGGCGCTGCTCCCGTCGGTGATCAGGATCAGGTGCCGGACGGACAGCGGGCGGCCGTCGAGCAGGGCGCGGGCCGCGGCCACCCAGCGCGCGTAGCCGGCCGGCCGTCGGGCGTCCCGGTGCAGGGGCAGCGCGCCCGCGGCGAAGGCGGCCCGGCGCCGCTGGTTCTGGTCGGCGACGGCCCACTCGGCGTCGGCCAGCGGATAGCAGCGGACCGGCTCTGGGCCGCCCCCCAGCACGGCGAACGAGATCCGGTCGGGCAGCGCGCGCAACGCGGCCGGCAGCGCGTGCCGGACGGCCGCCCGGCGGGACTCGGCGACGTCCACCGCGATGATCACGGCGAGTTCGACCGCGGGCAGGTCGGTGGGTGCGCCGTCGGCGGCCACGTCGACCCGGAGCCGGGCCTCGATCTTCGCGCTGCGGTGCGGGCGCGGATCGCCGTCGAGGTCGACGCGGAGTCGGATGCCGGGCTGCGCCGGCCGGGTGTGGCTGCTCATCCCCTGCGTCACCGCTCCTTCCCTGCCACGGCCGGAACACCGTGTGCGGCCGGAACCCTGCTTGCGGTCGGAACTCCGTCTGTGGTCAGAACACCGTCTGTGGGCGTACGGCGTGTACCAGGTCCACCAGGTGTTCGTGGGCCGCCGCCGACTCGTGGTGGCGGGCCGCCAGTTGCCGGTAGAGCGACTCCATGCGGCCGCGCAGCTCCCGCTCCGGCGCGCTCAGCCTGCGCAGCCCCCGGGCGTCCAGCCGGCCGGTACCGCCGCCCGGCGGCCCGGGCCGGTCGTCGAGGCTGTGCAGCGCGTCCAGTTTCCATTCGTGCAGTTCGATGCGGAGCCGCAGCGCCTCGTCCTCGGACAGGCGCGGCTCGCCGGCGCCCGGTCCCCGGCCCACCAGCCGGGGCAGTTCGGCCAGCGCCGCGTCCACTTCGGCGGGCGCGGGCAGCGGGTCGACGTCCCCGGGCAGCCGGGCCGCCCGGATCCGCAGCGCGGCGATCCGGGCGACCGTGTGGTCCAGGGTGCCGGGTCCCACCCGGCCGAGCACGTCGAGGGCGGCCCGCCGGTCGCCCGCGCGCAGCGCGAGCCGCGCGAGGCCGAGCGCGGCTCCGCCGTGCGCCGGGTTGCGGGCGAACACCGCCTCGTACAGTGCCGCGGCGGCGGGCCCGGCCGTGTCGTCGCCGAGCTGTTCCCCGCAGTAGGCCAGCGCCAGCTTCGGCGCGTACTCGCCGGGCAGTTCGAGGTGGACCCGCATGAAGTGGGTCCTGGCCGCGGCGACCTGCTGCGGGTTGGCGTCCAGACCGGCGCTGCGCAGCGCGAGCAGGGCACGGTGCCACTCCAGCCGCCACCGGCGTACGGCCGACGGGCCGGGGATGGAGTCGGCGGTGTCGAGTTCCGCCTGCGCCAGTTCCAGGTCCTCCCGGGTGTTGCGGCTCAGCAGGACCCGCACGTTGTGCAGACAGATCTCCACCGAACGCGGCTTCTCGTCCTCCTGGCCGAGGAGCCGGCCCGGGTCGTAGCCGCTGCTCACCTCGAACCGGGCGGTCTGCGGGTCGCCCGGGTACCGCCGTGGCACCGGCAGGCAGCCGGCGATCTCGGCGGGGGTGGGGGCGCCGAGATCGAGGGCCGGGGCCACCGGCGGCGCGTACCGGTCCGGGCGCGGGCGGCGCAGCCAGTGCTCGATGCCCGGCACGGTGCCGAGCCGGGCGCCCAGCAGCTGCGGGGACGGCCGGAAGTAGTCCGACGGCTCGGGCGGATCGCTCTTGCCGCGCAGCGCACGGATCTCCCGCAGCGCACCGCGCAGTTGGCCGGCCATCTCGCGGGCGTCGGCGAACCGCCGGCCGGGGTCCTCGCGGACGGCACGCTCGACGACCCGGCGGAAGGAGTCGGTGCCGAGACCCGGCACCTCGGTCACCGCCCAGCCGGCCAGCTCCCGCAGGGTGACGCCGACCGTGTGCAGGTCGTGGGCGACGGTGGGCAGGCCGGAGAACGCGGTCTCCGGTGCCATGTACTCGGGGGTGACGTGGGCGGGCGGCAGGCTCTGTCCCTCCTCGCGCATGCCGCCGAGGTCGATGACCTTGACGCCGTCCCCGTGGTGCACGACGTTCGAGGGCTTCATGTCGCCGTAGACGAAGACCCGTTCTCCGCCGGCGTGCAGATGGGCGAGCGCCTCCAGGATCCGGCAGCCGTAGGCCGCGACGTGCTCGATGTCGAGGACCGACTCGCCGCGCCGGGTCTCCTCGACGACCTTGGCGAGGGTGCCGTCGCCGACGTCGTCCATGACGATGTGACCGCCGGTGGTCTCACCGCTGTCGTCCCGCCGGGCCACGAAGTCGCGGATCTGGACGATGTGGGGGTGGCGGATGGCGACCAGGTTGCGGCGCTCGACGTCGGCGAGCCGGGCGCCGTCGTGCTCGTAGCGGTTGAGTAGGCCCTTGACGGCGACGACGTCACCGAGGTGGGTGTCCTCGGCGAGGTAGACCCAGCCCTGGCCGCCGTGCGCGATGGGCCCCATGATCCGGTACTGGTCGCGCAGCATCTCGCCCCGGCTCAGCTCCGGTTCGTACGAGTAGCGCGCGCCGCAGGCCGGGCAGTACCCCTTGAGGGGGACCGGGCCGGCGGTGTAGGGCGGGGCGAAGATGATGCCGCAGTCGGCCGCCGAACAGCCCATCCGGATGCTCAGCGGCGCCTCAGGACGGATCAGGCGGGCCCCGGCGGGACGGGCGGGGCGCTCGGGCAGTGCGAGGAGTTCGTCCGGGCCGAGGCCCCGCGGCTCCGCCGGCAGCGCGGGCAGCCCGGGCCCGTCCGCCGCCCGGCCGCAGACACCGCACCAGCCGGTGGCCAGCACGGCCCCGCCGCACGGAGCACCGTCGAAACGCCGGTGCGGACAACTCGTCACCGCCACGGCCACCCCCCGCCCCGCTTGGTGCGCGGTGACGCCGGCCTCCGCCCGGGGTAGCGCGATGCCTGTTCCCGCCGTACGGGCCGCGTCACCGGGCCTCCCGGTGGGCCGTGCCGTGGCGGCTCAGGTCGGTGCGCAGGGTTCTGACCAGTGCGCGCAGCCGGGCGAGATGCTGCTGGGGGTCCCGTACGCCGTCGATCCGGCGGCGCTCGGCCCGGCGCAGGTCGGCGGTCTCGGTGACGGACCCGAGCGAGGCGCTGGCGACGACGCCCCGGCGGACCGCGGTGCCGAACTCGGCGAGTTCCAGCCGGTCGAGCAGGGCGTCCGCGTGGTCCAGGAGCGCGGGCCGCAGCAGGTCGTCGCGGGCGGCGGCCCAGCCGGCGCCGCCCTCACGGCGGAAGACCAGCAGCAGACGGAAGTCCAGCTCCCTTAATCGGGAGAGAAGTTCGATCAGCTGGCCCGGCTGCGGGTCCTCGTCGAGGCCGTGGACGACGACCGTGCCCGGCCGGGCGGGCACGGCCCCCGCCGCCGGGGCCGGCCGGCTCCGGGTGCCGAGCAGCCACTCCCAGTGGGCGAGGTAGGCGCCGACCGGGAACGAGCCCACCCCGAGCGCGTGGTCGGCCAGGCGCGGTCTGCTGTCACCGCCGCGATGGACCACGTCGGCGCGGTGCAGCAGATGACTCAGCGACCGCTCCTTGCCGCTTCCGGGGGGCACCACGCTGATCTTCACCGGCTCCTCGTCCGGGTCGTCGAACCAGCGTGCCACCCGCTCTCCGAACCCGTGGTCCCAGGCATCCGGACCGCTCAATGCGGCCACGACCGGGGAGAGTTCGGCGATGCGGTCGACGGGCACCAGGTACGAGAAGGCGAGCCGGTTGTCCTCCGGCAGCGGGGCGCCCAGGTCGCCGCGCCAGCTGACGACGAGCCCGACCACACGGGCGGGCGCGCCGTCCCGCGGCCGGGTGCACACCGCGGCACCGCTGAAACCGGCGCGCACCACCTGCGCCTTGGTGAGGGAGTCGAGCTGGACCCGGTCGCCGCTGGCTCCGCCGATCCGGCCCCACAGGCTCATGCCGTCGTCGAAGCTCTCGGCGTAGCCGGTCGCGTACACCTCGAGGCCGGCCGTGAGCCGGCGCTCCAGCGGAGCGGGACGGGCCCGCGGGCGCGGGCTGTCCAGTCGTAACACGGCGACGTCCGCGCCGCGTTCGCCGTCCCGCAGCCAGCCGCCCGCCATGACCCGTGCGGCGACCGGCTCCAGCTCGCCGTTCTCGGCGAACTCCAGCCACATCGTCGCGTCCGGGTGGCGCACCACATGGGCACAGGTCAGCGCCGTGTGCTGGTCGACGAGTACACCGGCCCCGCAGACGGGGCCGTGCGCGTCCTCGCGTCGCAGCCTGAGTCTCCAGTCCGCACGCAGTTCCCCCATGCTGTCTCACACTACGCGCGGGGCATGCTGCGTCCCTAGACTTGTGAGCGGCTCGGATCGGTCAGTCAACGGAAGCCGGCGGGGTGTTGTCATGGGGGATCCGGAACCGATCGGCCTCGCGGAGGCCATCGGCGCGGTGCGCGCGGAGCTGGTGCGGGCGCAGGCCGAAGGGGCCGAGAGCGACTGGCGGTTCAGCGTGGAGCAGGTCAGCCTGGAGTTCTCGGTGCAGTTCCACCGGGGTGGTGAGGGCGGCGCCGGACTGCGCCTGGGCGTGGTCGACGCCCGCGTCGGCGGCTCGGTGAGTCATGACTCCACCCATCGCATCCAGGTCGACCTGAAACCCCTGCCCGGCCCCGGCGGCCGTCACCACGAGGTGAGCCGCGAGGACGGCGGTTCCCTGTCCCGGGGCTAGGGCGGCGTGTTGCGAGGCAGGCGGGACTCTCGCAACACCCTTTAGGCCTCCGCAGCGGTCAGGGCCGTGAGGAGGCCGTCGGCGAGGCGTCGGGCCGGGAGGGGGTCCTCCCGTGCCGACGCGGCCCGTACGACCGCGCGCAGCTGCGCCCCCGGATACGTGCCGGCGTAGGCCCGGCCGTCGTCGGCCGCGTACGCCGCCGCGAGCGCCGGACCCAGGGCCTCCGCGTGGGCCTCGGCGAAGGCACGGGCGTTCGCCCCGCTGCTGAGCCGCGCGTACTCGTGGCCGTACGCCTCCGCCTCGGCCGCGGAACTCCCGTTGGCCAGGGCGTAGTCACGGGCGCCGGCGTGTCCCTCGGCGTAGGCGGACGCCCGGTCGTAGGCGGCCTCGAACAGGCTCAGCAGCACCGGGCCGAGGGCTGGCCGCCAGGTGTCACGGCCGGCGGGCGTGCCCCGGGCCGCCGCGCGGTGCAGGTCCGCCACCGCGTCCCTTCCGGCACCGGCGGTGAGCAGCGGAAGCACGGTGTCCGCCTGCCAGATGTGCACGGACCGCAGCCCGGCCGGCGCCTGCGCGGTGCTCAGCAGGCCGTGCAGGCGGACCGCCCAGGCGTCCGCGTCGGACGGCGGCAGCTCCCCGTGGACGGCGGTGGCGAGGCCGGACAGCCAGGCGGGAACGCCGGCCGCGGGCGGCTCGTCCCGCCGGCTCCGCAAGGCGGCGAGGAAGGACTCCCGGTCGGCCGTGACCGCGGCGGTGGCGGTGGCGGTGGCCGTGGTCGTGGCTGTGGCTGTAGTGGTGGTCGTGGTCGTGGCGGTGGCCGCCGTGTGTGTCATGGCCGCTTCCCTCCGGCGCGGTCAGGCGTGCAGGCTCGTGCCGTCGATCGCCACCCGGCGGCCCTCACGGGTGTGCGGGAAGTAGTCCCACACGGCGTGGTGCTGGACACTGCGGTTGTCCCAGAACACCAGGGTGCGCTCCTGCCAGCGGACCCGGCAGTGCAGCAGCGGGGTACGGGCGATGTGCCCGTACAGCATCGCCAGCAGGGCGTCGCTCTCGGGGCGCGCCAGCTGGGTGATGTGCGAGGTGTACGGGGCGTTCACGAACAGCAGCCGGTGGCCGGTCTCCGGATGGCGGACCACGACCGGCTGTTCGGTGCGCGGCACGTCGTACTCGGGCGGCGGGGTCAGCCCTGCGTCCGTCCAGGGCTTGGCGCCGTCGTGGAGGGCGGTCAGGCCGTCCAGGAACCCGCGCAGTGCGGGGGAGAGCAGTTCGTAGGCGAGGTGCATGTTGGCGAACAGGGTGTCGCCGCCGCTGCCGCCCGCGGGGATCCTCGTGATGTACAGCATGGAGCCGAGGGAGGGTTCGGCGTCGGCGGTGCCGTCGGAGTGCCAGCCGTTGCCCGCCACGGCCTTGGAGTCCTTGTCCGCCTTGATCTCCAGGATGTGCGGATCGGATCCCTCGGCCGCCAGGGCGACGGGGTGCAGCTCGCCGAAGACGCCAGCGAACCGCTTGTGTGCCTCGGGGCTCAGGTCCTGGTCGCGGAAGACCAGGACGTGGTGGGTCCCGAACGCGTGCCTGAGCTCCTTCTCCTGCTGGGGCGTCAGTTCACGGGACAGGTCCAGGCCGCTGACCTCGGCGCCCAGCACCGGGGTGATGGGGGTGACGGAGAGGGTGTCGTAGGGCTCGGCGGGACGGGTGGTGAGCCGTTCGACGGCCCGCAGTGCGTAGTCCTCCATGAGGGATCTCCTTGGGATTCCTGGAAACGGGTGAGTGGGGTCAGAGGCCGCGGTCGAGGAGTTCGGCGATCACGAGGCGGCCGAAGGCGAGGTTGCCGTGGATGGTGTCGTCGGCCTGGCAGAAGACCTGCCGCTGCCGTCCCGAGCCGTCGGTGACGCGGGCGCGCAGGTCGACGATCTCCACCCCGCGGGCGGCGAGTTCGGCGCCGATGACGGTCTGGGCGGCGAAGAACACGGCCGGGTCGGACATGCCGGGGACGCGCTGCGGCGGCAGCGGGGCCAGCACCCGCAGCCCGAGGGCGGCCGTGTGGTCGTAGAAGGCGAGCGCGCCGCGGACCGCGGCCCGGACCAGGTCGGCGAAGAGGGTGCTGCGCAGGAACCCCTCGGGCACGGTGCCGTGCCGGTCGCGGTGGATGTCCCAGTTCTGCCGGGTGGCCACGGTGTGGGCGCTCAGCCCGAACGTGCACACGAGCGGCACCTCCAGCCTCGCGAGCCCGGTCACCTCCAGCGCGTCCAGGAACTCCCGGACCAGCCGCCCGGCCTCCCCGTTCCGGAAGACCGGCTCACCCTCACCCTCACCCCCGCCGTCGGCGACGTCGAAGAAGGGCCTGAGGAAGTCGCGTCCCGAGCCGACCGGACCGCCCACGAAGGGCAGTCCGGCCTGGCGCGCGGCCCGTCCCACACAGCCGGCGTGCGAGTCACCGAGCAGGAGGAACCGGGCGGGCACGGGGGGCGTGGTAGTCGAGCACGGCGTCGTCACACCAGTGGTCCTCTCCGCCGGTGACGGGGATGGTCTGTGCGGGTGCGGGTGCGGGTGCGGGTGTGTCCGGGTTCGGCGTCGGGGCGGTCCCGGGCCGGACGGCGCGGAAGAAGTGCCGCATCACGAAGGCCACCCCGTCGGGGGTGACGGTGCGCAGGTTGGGTTCGAAGAACGCCGCCCGGTACGGGAAGCCCGTGACGATCTCGTACGACGGGAAGTAGTCGACGTCGTCCGAGGCGTCGGCGAGCTGACCGGCCGCCGCGCGCAGCACCGACTTGGAGTGGGTGGTGGCGACCAGGGCGTGGCGGCCGGTCGCGGTCGCCGTCAGCGGCACCGGGGAGACCGTGAGGACCGTACGCAGACGGGAGTTGACGCCGCGTGCCATCGCGAGCACGTCGGAGAGGTCGCGGAGCACCCGGTCCACGGTGTGGTTGTGCAGGACGTGCCGGGCGGGGTCGTAGCGGCCGCGCACGGTCCCGGGGCACATCGGCAGCACGGTGCCGGTGCGCACGTCGTGCCAGGCCTCGGTCAGCCCGAGGGTGAACACCAGGACGTCGGCGGTGACGAGGGCGGTGCGGACGGCGTCCAGGGTGACCGCGCGGGCGCGCAGCACGTCGTCGGCGCCGGCGTGGCCGTCCGGTTCCACGGCCGGCCGGTAGGGGTCGTGGAAGCGGCCGTCCTCCTCCCAGACCTCCTCCGGCGGCTTCTCCTCGGCCAGCGCCCAGGCGACCCACTGGCGGAGCGCGGCGGCCGTGTAGACGTTGCCGGTCCGGAAGGAGAAGCGGCGGTAGCCGCGGGCCGCCTGTTCGGCGGCGGTCAGGCCCGGAGGCGGGAGCTCGGCGTCGTACCAGTGCATGCCCTCGGCTTGCAGGGCCCGGCCGATGTGCGCGGCGAAGCAGGAACCGGCGGTGATGACGGGATCGTCCTGGCCGATCGCGAACTTCGGCGTCCACAGGCCGTCGATGTCCGCCGGGTCGGGTTCGGCGACCGCGGTACGCCAGAACGACCGCGCGGGCAGGCGGGTGTACGGATGCTGCACGGGTGGCCTCCTCAGATCCGGCCGGCGGGCTGCGGCCGGGCGCCGGACGGACTCCCTGCCGGGCCGGTGACGGGCCGGGTCGCGGCGCGGGCGGCGGACGGTGCCTCGGCGATGGTGGCGGCGATCTCCCCCACGTACGGCTCGGCGACGATCTGGTAGTGGTCGGCGTCTACGTGGCGCAGCCGGTACGGCGTCGGCAGATGGGCGTCCCAGGCGCCGGGGGCGGTCGGCTCGGGCGCGAGGGTCGCCTCGCCGACGGGGCGCGCCGCCAGCCAGACGGTGGTGGGCGTCCGGTGCAGCCGGGGCAGCCGGTGTCCGGCCATGGCGGCCAGGTTGGCCCGGCAGCAGCGAGCGAGCCGCTCCGCGTAGGCACGGCCGGATACCGGGAGGCTTTTCGCAGGGGTGTCGGTGTCGCCGCCGTTGCCGTTTCCGCGGAGTTCGCGGGTGAAGACGGCCTGGATCTGTTCCTCGTCGTAACCGGCGAGGCGCTGTCCGGCTCCGGGCGGCGGCGGGTCGAGGAGGTGGAGGGCGGTCACCGGCCGGTCCTCCGCCTCGGCGAGCGCGGCCATCGACAGCGCCGTCCACGCCCCGAACGACCAGCCGGTCAGCCGCAGTCGGCGTTCGGGTTCCGGGAACTCCCGCCGCAGGGCGGCCAGATAGTGCCCGGCGCGCTCCTCGATCGTGCGGTCGGGCAGCCCGGGGTCGCGCAGGCCGGGATCGGCGATCAGGCAGACGGTGAGGTCGTCGGGGAGCGCGGCCACCAGAGGCCGGTAGGCCTGGACGTCACCGCCGACCGGATGCACCAGACAGAGCACGTCAGAGCCGGCCCCGCGCTGCCACACGTCGACGTCCACCCGGCCGTGCGGGGCCTCCCTCCGGCCCTGGGGGCCGGTGCCGACGCCGACGTGTCCGAGGATCTCCGTCAGGCTCACCCGGTGGCTCAGCCGGGACAGTTCGATGCCGGTGCCGTGCCGGCGTTCGATCTCGTCGAGGAGTTCCAGCAGGGTCAGCGAGTCCGCGCCCAGGTCGTACAGCGGGGTCTCGGGGTCGACGGCGTCCACGCCGAGCAGGGACCGGACGATCTCGGTGATCTCCGTGCCGGGGTCGCCCGGCACGCGGGCCGGGGGTCCGTCGGCGGCGATCGGTGCGTAGAAGGCGCGCGCGGCCGTCAGGTCCGTGGTGCTGACCAGCAGATATGGCAGCTGGAGGTGGAGGGCGCGCTCGAAGACGGCCGCGCCCTCCTCCGGGCTGAGCGCCACGGTCAGGTGCTCCCGGTGCCGCGCGTCCCCGTGGGCGGCGTGTGCCTGGGCCATGCCGACGTCCCGCCAGGCGTCCCAGCCGACGCTCATCCGTACCGTGGCGTCGCCGCCGGGCACGGCGCGGTGGGCGTGGGCGTCGAGGCAGGCGTTGGCGGCCGCGTAGTCGAACTGGCCGACCCCGCCGAGTCCGGCCGCCGCGGAGGAGCAGTAGAGGACGTAGTCGGGGGCGTGCTCGGCGACGAGGATTTCGACGAGGAGGGCGCCGCGCAGTTTGGCCGCCGTGGTGCGGCGGGCGGCGGCCGGCTCGCGCCGTGCCAGGAGCCCGCCCGCGGCGGTGCCGGCGGCGTGCACGATGCCGGCGAGGCCGTCGAGCAGCGGTGACAGCCGCTCGGCGACCGCGGTGGGATCCTCGGCCGCGAGGTCGGCCGTGACCAGAGTGACGCGACCGCCGAACCGCCGTAGCGCGGCGGGTACTTCGTCGGTGCCGCGGGCGACCAGCAGGACCCGGTTGCCGGGGTGCCGGAGGAGGTTCGCGGCCAGTGTGCTGCCGATGCCGCCGGTGCCGCCGAGGATCAGATGGGTGCCGGGCGGGGCGGCGGGCCGCGGCGCCTCACCTGCGGGGACCGGCAGGGTGGCGCGCCGCCACCAGAAGCCGTCACGCAGCGCCGTCGCCCGCCCGGCGACCGGTTCACCGGCGACGACACCGACACCGGCGCCGTTGATGGGGGCGGCTGGGTGGGCGTTGGTGGGGGCGATCAGGTCGGCGTTCGTGAGGTTGGCCGGGTCGGTGTTCGTGGGGTCGGTCGGGTCGGTGAGGAGCAGGTCGGGCAGGTGGGCGGCCCAGGTGGCGGGGTGCGGGCCGGGCAGGTCGGCCCAGCGCAGCGTGACGCCCAGTTCCTGTCGGGGTACTTCGAGGGCCCCGGCGAGCAGACCGGCCTCGGGGGTGTGGACGGCCCCGGTGACCGGCTGCGCCCGCTGGGACAGCAGCCAGGCGCGGGGGCGTTGCGGCTCCGGCCGGTCGGCCAGGGCCAGGGTGAGCGCGGCGACCGTGTCGAGACAGGCCCACTCCGCCCGCTCCAGCGCGGACACCGTGGGGCTGCCGTCGAGCGCGAGCGGCAGCGCGTGCAGCCAGTCGACGGGCGGTTCACCGGCGCCGGCCAGCAGGTCGAGCAGGGCGGCGAGCCGGCCGGGATCGGCGACGTCGGCCTCGTAACGGTCGTCGCCGAGCCGGGTCAGGCCCTGCCCGGCGCGGATGGTCACCACCCGTGCGTAGTGGCGTTCCAGGAACCGCCAGCTCTCGCCGTCCTGTCCGGGACCGGTGACGACCACGGCGGTACGGCGGGAGACCGGAGTGCCGGTGCGGGCGCGGCGCGAGCGCGTCCACAGGGGCTGGTGCAGCCACCGCGCGGCGGGCAGCCGGGAGACACCGGACCGCTCCTCGCGGGCGAGGAGGAAGTCGTACTCGGCCGTGTCGAAGGCGGGCGGCGGAAAGTCCCAGGGCGCGGGCGCCGACGCGAGGGCCGCCGCGGGCGCGGCCCCGGAAGCACCGGGCGTGGGTGCGGCCTCGGAAGCGCCGGGCGTGGGCACCGGGCCTGTCGGCCATACGATGGTGTGCCCGGCCGCCCATGCCTCGGCGAGGGCATGCGGATCGGGTCCCCCGACCGCCGCTCCCACCGCGACCTGCACCACCGGCACCGCCTCCGCCTCCGCTGCCTGTACCGCCGGCACTTCCGCCGCCGACGGCACCTCTTCCGTCTCCTGCGCCGTCGGTGCCGTCTCCGACGCCCCTCGCACCGCTCGTGCCGCGACCTCCGCCGCCCGCTCCCCCTGCTCCCCCTGCTCTCCTCGCTCTGCCGCTGCCGTGACGATCGGCAGGGTGCGCAGCCAGGTGACGGCGGACGTGGCGTCCGGGCAGACGGCCGCCGCGCGGTGTGCGAGGGCGGGGCGGCCGGACTGGAGGTGCCGCAGCACCTGGGGGTAGGTCTCGGGCCGGGCCGCCAGGTAGTCGGCGATACGGTGCGCGTCCGCGCGGACCGCGGCCTCGGAGGCCCCGGACAGCACCAGGCACGGCAGCGGTTCCGCCGGGTACGGAACCGGTGCCGGCGCCGCCTGCTCCAGCACCACGTGCGCGTTGGTGCCGCCGATGCCGAAGCTGCTGACCCCGGCCACCCTGACCGGGGCCGCCGGCCAGGGTTCGGCGGTCACCGGGACCCGGAACGCGCCGTCGTCGATCTCCGGGTTGAGCCGGTCGAAGTCGGCCGTCGGCGGAATCACCCCGTGGTGCACGGCGAGTACCGCCCGCACCAGCCCGACGACGCCCGCCGCCGCACCCAGATGCCCGATCTGGCTCTTCACGGAGGACAGCGCGATCCGCGCGTCCGCTGCGGCCCCGTACGCCTGCCGCAGCGCGGCGGCCTCGACCGGGTCGCCGAGCCGGGTGCCGGTGCCGTGCGCCTCGACGTACCCGACGTCGGCGCCGTCACGGCCGCTCCGGTCCAGGGCGGCCCGGATCGCGGCCCGCTGCCCGGGCAGGGAGGGCGCGCTGTAACCGAGCTTGCCGGCCCCGTCGTTGTTGAGCCCCGAGCCGGTGACGACCGCGTACACGGTGTCGCCGTCCCGGCGGGCCGCGGCCAGCGGCTTGAGTACGACCACACCGGCCCCGCTCGCCCCCACGGTGCCCTCGGCGTCCGCGCTGAAGGGCCGGCAGTGGCCGTCGGGGGAGAAGATGTGCTGCGGCCGGTAGGTGTAGCCGCCGGTCAGCTCGGTGTCGACGAGGACCCCTCCGACGAGCATCACGTTGGCGTCGCCCTGCCGCAGCATCCCGGCGGCGACGTGCACCCCGGCGAGCGAGCTGGAGCAGGCGGACTGGAGGGTGAACGCCGGTCCGGTGAGCCCGAGATGGTAGGCGGCCTTGGTGGCGAGGAAGTCCTTCTCGTGGTGCAGGGCGAGCCGGAAGGAGTCGGGCAGCTCGTCCGGGTCCCCGTTGCGGAGCATGCGCTGGAAGTAGGTGTTCTCGCCGCAGGAGGCGACCAGACCGACCCGCTGCCGTGCCGGGTCGCCGATCCCGGCGTGGGCCAGGGCCTCGGCGCAGTTCATCAGCAGGTGGCGCTGCTGGGGGTCCATCAGCCGGGCCTCGTGCGGGCTGATCGTGAACCGCCCGGGATCGAAGGCGAGCAGCCCCGCCGGCTGGCTGCGGGCGCCGACCCGGCCGTCGGCCGCGGCGAAGTGCTCGATGCCGCGCCGCCCGGAGACCACCAGTTCCCAGAAGGCGGCAAGGTCCGGTGCTCCCGGCAGCCGTACCGCCATGCCGACGACGGCCACGGGTTCGTCGGACCGCCGCGCCGCCGGCCGTACCGGCGGGCCCGCCGGTGTGTCGGCCGGTGCGTCGGTCGGTGTGTCGGCCGGTGCGTCGGTCGGTGTGTCGCTGGGGCCGTCGCCCCCGGCCACCAGCCGGGCCAGCGCGCGCGGCGTGACGTGCTCGAACAGGTCCGGTACGGAGAAGGGGAGATCACCCTCGCCCGCGCATCTCAGCTGGAAGCGCATCAGGTCCAGGCTGGTGGCCCCGGCGTCGAAGAACCGGTCGTCCACGGCGACGCTCCGCCCGGTCGCCGCCCGGAACAGCTCGGTGAGCCGTCGTTCGAGCGGCGACAGCCCGGTCTCCTCCCGGCCGCCCGGCCGCGGTGCGTGCCCCGGTCGCAGTTCGCGCCCCGGCGCGGTGAGCGCCGCCCGGCGGTCCAGCTTGCCACTGGGCGTCCGCGGCAGATCGGGCAGGAGACGGAAGCGGGCCACCCGGACATAGGCCGGCAGCAGCCCGGCCAGGTACCGGTTCAGGTCCGCCGGGTCGGGGTCCTCTCCCCGGCACTGGAGTACGGCGACCAGCCGCCCGTCCAGCACCCCCGCGACGGCGTTGACCACCCCCGGGCACCCGAGCAGCGCCGCCTCGACCTGCCCCAGCTCCAGCCGGTGCCCGCCGAGTTTGACCTGCCCGTCGTCGCGCCCGGCGTAGTGCAGCAGCCCCCGCCCGTCGAAGCGGGCACGGTCCCCGGTGCGGTAGAGGACCCCCAGTCCGGGGTCGTCCACGAACCGGTCCTGGTGCGCGGTGGGCTCGCCCAGGTAGCAACGCCCGGCCATCCGGCCGCCGATGAGCAGGTCGCCGGTCACCCCCGGCGGGACGGGCAGGCCGGCCTCGTCCACCACCCGCAGGACGGCACCCGCCACCGGGCGCCCGATCGCCGGGCGCGTCGGCCAGCGGGCCGGGTCGCCTTCGAGGCACAGGCCGCTGACCACATGGGTCTCGGTCGGCCCGTAGTGGTTGAACAGCCGGGCGCCGCCGGGCAGCCCGGCGAACCAGCGCCGGATCGCGTCCGTGCACACCAGCTGCTCGCCCGCCGTGACGACCTCACGCAGCCGGGACGGGAACACCCCTGTGCGCACGCCGTGTTCGGCGAGAAGTTGCAGTGCCACGTACGGCAGGAAGATCCGTTCCGCGCCCCCCGTCTCCAACTGCCGGAGCAGCGTGGGCATGTCCTGCCGCCAGGCCGGTCTCACCAGCCGCAGTTCACCGCCGGAGCACAGGGTGGTGAGGATCTCCTGGAAGGAGACGTCGAAGGAGAGCATCGCGAACTGCTGGGTGACGGCGGGTCGTTCGAGGCCGCCTTCGGCCCGCTGCCAGGTCAGCAGGGAGCACAGGGTCCGGTCGGGGACCTGGACGCCCTTGGGGGTGCCCGTGGAGCCGGACGTGAACAGGGTGTACAGCGGCCGGAGTCCGCGGTGCCGGTACGGTACCGGCCGGGCGGTGGGTGCGTCGGCGAGGGTGACGACGTGCCGGGGCAGGAACGGTGGCGCGATCGTGGCCAGGGCGTCCAGGCCGTGGGCGCCGGTCAGCACGCACAGCGGGTCCGCGTGCTCCAGCACATGACGCAGCAGGGCCGGCGGGTAGGCGGGGTCGAGGGGGACGACGGTCAGGTTGAGGCGGGCCGCCGCGAGCAGGGCCACCACGTGCTCGACGGACGGCTGGAGGTACAGGGCCACCGACGCCGGCGCGGCAGGATCCTCGGGCGGCGTCAGGAGGGACGCCAACTCGTTCGCCTGGGCGTCGAGTTCGGCGTAGCTGAGGGTGGTCCGGCCGAGGGTGACGGCGGGCGCGTCCGGAGTGCGGGCCACCTGGCGGGCGAAGCCCTCGGCGACTGTGCTGAAGTCCGGCTCCAGGTCGGTGCCGTACGCGGTCGCCGACTCGCGGTGGCCGGCGACGAGTTCGCGCAGGGCGAGGTCCCGGCCGCGGTCACCGGTCAGGTGGTCCAGGGCGTCCCGGAACAACCGGGCCGCCGCTTCCGCGCGTTCGGCGCCGAAGTCGTCGCGGTACTCCCAGAGGCAGTCGAACCCGGACTCGTGTTCCACCACCGACATGGTCAGCGCGCATTTGGCGCCGGTGGGCTCCGGCCACAAGGGCTCGATCGCGCAGTCCGCCAGGCGCAGCGCCGCGAACTCCGTGTTCTCCAGGACGAACAGGTAGTCGAAGAGGGGGGTACGGGTGCGGAACGCCGGGTCGGCGAGGACGTCCGCGAGCAGGACCTCCTGCCCTTCCAGCACCTGGCGCACGGTGTCGGCGTGCGCGGTCAGATGGGTGCGCAGCGAGTCGTCGGGCCGTAGGGCGAGGTCGAGGAGCACGGTGTTCGCGAACATGCCGACGCTCTCGGCGAACTCGGGGCGCGGCCGGTTCGCCACCGGGGCGGCGACCAGGGGCCGGGCCTGCCCGGTCACCCCGTAGAGGCAGGCACCGAACGCCGACACCAGCAACTGGAAGCGGGTCAGGCCGAGTTCGGCGGCGCTCCGGTCCAGTGCGGTGCGGCGGACCAGGTCGAGGGAGGTGCGCAGCAGCCGCGCCCGCGACCCGCCCGAGGCGGCGGACCCGGGCAGGGCGGGCGACGGCTCCCCCGCGTGGGCGTAGTGGTCGCGCAGCCGGGCGCGGCGGTGTCCGTAGGCGGGCGTCGCGCGCCAGTCACGCTGCCAGCGGCCGAGATCGAGCGGACCGGCCCCCGGTCCCGGTCGCCCGGCGTCACCCGTGTAAGCGTCGCCGAGGTCACGGAAGAGGAGGTTGAGGGACCAGCCGTCCACGGCCACGTGGTGCAGATGGAGCAGCAGCAGTCCGCCGTCGGCCCGCTCCGTCCAGGCGGCCCGCAGCATCCGGGGCGCGGTGAGGTCGAAGCGGTGGGCGAAGAAGCGGTCGGCGGTCTCCTGCCAGGGCTCCCCCTCGCGGGTGTCCAGCGGCTGCCAGGGATCGTACGGCGCCTCGGTCCGCTGGAGCAGGCCGTCCGGGGCGGGGACCAGCCGGGTGCGCAGGGCGGGGTGGCGCTCCACCAGCGAGCGCAGTGCGCGGCGCAGCGCCGACGGGTCGACGGTGCCCCGGACGCGGAAGGCGAGCGGCACGTCGTAGGAGCGGTCGTCGGGATCGCGCCGGTGCAGGAGCCACAGCCGCTCCTGTTCGCTGGTGGCCGGCGCGGTCGTGCTGTCCGGGGCCGGCGGCACGGGCGGGCGGCAGTCGGCCGGAGCGGTGCGGACGGCGTCCGCGAGAGCGGCGAGGTCGGCCCGCAGCACGAGGTCCTGGGGGAGATCGACGCCGTACCGCTCCAGGATCTCGAAGCGGAACCGCAGCGCCTTCAGTGAGTCCCCGCCGCTCGGGATCCAGCGGTCGCCGGGCCGCAGGCCGCCGACGCCTAGGATCTCCTCCGCGAGCTCCAGCACCGGCCGCTGCTCGGCGGTGACGGGCACCGCGTCCTCGCGCCCGCCGCGCCACGGCTCGTCCGGCTCCGTGTCACGCAGCAGCGCGGCCTGGTCGACCTTGCCGTTGGCGGTCAGCGGGAGTTCCGTGACGAGGTGGGTGTGGTGGGGGCGCATGTACGCCGGCAGGGCGGCGGTCAGGTGACGCTGGTAGTCGGCGAAGGAGAGCCCGTCGTCGCCGAGGACGAGGAAGGCGAGGAGTTCGTTGCGGTCCGCCGCGTCGCGCCGGGTGCAGACGTGGGCGTGGCGCACGGCGGGCAAAGCCAGGATCCGCTGCTCCACCTCGCCGGGTTCGATGCGGAACCCGCGCACCTTGACCTGCCGGTCGGCGCGCCCGACGTGGTGCACACGCCCGTCGGAGTCCCGGCGGACCAGGTCACCGGTCCGGTACCAGCGGCGCGGGGACCCGCTCTCACCGCCGGCACCGCTCTCCGTGCCCTCGTCGTCCAGCCGGACGAAGCAACGCCCGGTCAGCTCGGGCAGGTTGCGGTAGCCGCGCGCCAGGGCCGGTCCGGCGAGCAGGAGTTCCGCCACCTCGCCGTCCTCCGCGAGGCGCCCGTCCGGGGTGCGCAGCAGCAGTTCCGTCCCCGGCAGCGCGGTGCCGATCGGGACCGAGTCGCCGTCGAAGTCCCGGGGGATCGGGTGGCACAGGGCGAACGTGGTCGCCTCCGTCGGCCCGTACACGTTGTGCAGCACGGTGCCGGAGTCCGGGTTGGCCTCGTACCAGGTGCGTATCGCGCGCGGGTCGAGCCGTTCGCCGCCGACGAGGACCCGCGCGGTCTCGGCGAAGCAGTCCGGGACCCTGTCCACCACCGTGTTGAAGAGCGCCACCGTGATGAACAGGGTGTCGACGCGGCGTTCCCGCAGCACGGCGGCGAACCGGTGCGGGCTGTGCACCTGGGAGTCGTCCAGTACGACGCAGACTCCGCCGGTGAGCAGCGGGGCCCAGACCTCGAAGCTGAGCGCGTCGAAGGCCGGGTTGGACAGGCAGGCGAAGCGGGTACCGGACCCCGGGCCGAGCCAGCCGGGCCGGGCCAGCCGCAGCACGCCCGCGTCGGTGACCTCGACGCCCTTGGGGCGGCCGGTGCTTCCGGAGGTGTAGAAGAGGAAACCGACCGTGCCACCGTAGGCCGCCCCACCACCGGTCGCCCCACCGTCGGCTGCCCCACCGTCGGCCGTCCCACCGTCGGCCGGCGCGGTCGCCCCAGTCGGCGGTGTCGCCCCAGTCGGCGCGGTCGCGCCGGTGTGCGGTGTCGCGCCGGTCTGCGGGGTCGCCGAGGTCGACGCCGTCGTCCCGGTCGGTCCGAGGAGCAGGTCGGCGTCCATCCCGTCGGCGTACCCGGCCGTACCGTCGTGGACGACCGCGACGGCGCCGGAGTCGTCGAGGATGTGGCGCTGCCGGTCGGGCGGGCTGAGCCGGTCGAGGGGGACGACGGTGGCTCCCGCGCGGCGGATGCCGAGCATGACGCAGACCAGCCGCCAGGACCGGGGCAGGCTGACGGCGACCGACTGCCCGGCGCCGACGCCCCGTTCCCGCAGCCGCGCGGCCACCCGGCCGCTGAGCAGGTCGAGTTCGGCGTAGTCGAGCAGCCGGCCGCCGTCCTCGACGGCCACGGCTGAGGGCGTACGACGGGCCTGGGCGAGCACGGCCGCGGCCAGTTCGGAGACCTCGCGGGTTTCGGAGGCCGCGTCGCGGTCCGTCATCGCGCGCCTCCCACCGGTACCGCGCCGGAGCGCACCGCGTCCGTCAACGCGCTCTCGTGGTGGGCCAGTTCGGCGGCGAGCAGGGCGGCCACCCGGGCGGTCTCGGTGCCCTCCAGGATCTCCCAGTGGTCGCACTCCATCCTCTCGACCCGGAACCCGCCCCGTGCGCGCCGTCGCCAGAAGGCACGGACCTCGGCGTGGAAGGGCGTGTCGGTGCCGTCCGGCACGGCCTGGGCGAGGACCAGCCGGGCCGGTGAGGCGCCCGGGACATGGTCGCGGGCGGTGAGCCGGTTGTGGTTGTAGAGCCGGAAGTAGCGGTCCACCTGGGCGTCTTCGATCCCTGGGTACATCCCGTTGAACCTCACGAGTTTGTCGCGGAACTCGTCCGCGTCGACGGCGGCGATCGCGGCGCGGGCCTCGGGGTCGTCGGTCGCCTGGGTGTCGAGCAGGACCACGCTCACGTCGGTGCGTCCGGCGCGGCCGAGGAGGCGTCCCATCTCGTGGGCGACGAGCCCGCCGTAGGAGAGACCGGTCAGTACGAGCGGTCCGTCGCCGAGCGGTTCGAGGAAACGCAGATACGCCTCGGCCATGGCCTCCACGGTGGGCAGCAGCTCCTCGCCCGGGTTCACACCGGGGGACTGGATGCCGTACAGGCCGGTGCGCTCGGGGAGATGGGCGGCGAGGGGCAGGTAGCAGAAGGCGGTGCCGCCCGCCGGGTGGACGCAGACGACGCGGGGGCCGGTGCCCCGGCGGAACTCGACGAGGCTGCCCGGGGCCCGCTCGGTGCCGTCCGCGCTGTCCGCGCTGTCCGCGCGCAGCAGCGCGGCCAGGGCCTCGATCGTCGGCCGTACCATGACCTCGGCGACCGGCAGCCGGCGCCCGAAGGTCTCGGTGACCTCGTGGGCCATCTTGATGGCGGACAGCGAGGTGCCGCCCAGGTCGAAGAAGTTGTCGCCGACGCCGATCGCGGGACGGAGCAGGATGCCCTGCCAGATGCGGTACAGGGCGTGCTCGACGTGGTCGCGCGGGCTGGCGGTGTTGACCTGCCCGGCGGTCTGTTCGTGGACCAGGCGCAGCAGGGCGGCGCGGTCGAGTTTGCCGTTCCGGCCGAGCGGCAGGGTCTCCAGGTCGAGGACGACGGCGGGGACCATGTAGTCCGGCAGGCTGCGGGCGAGCGCCGTGCGCCAGTCGGCGTTCGTGCGGGGCGCGGCGCCGCCCCGGCCGACGGCGGCCACCAGCCGGGGCCGGCCCGCCTGGTCGTCGTCGGCCAGGACGACGGCCTCACGCACCCCGGGCAGCCGGGTCAACGCCGCCTCTATCTCGCCGGGTTCGATACGGAAGCCGCGCAGCTTCACCTGGTCGTCGGCGCGGCCCACGTAGTGGAGCAGGCCGTCGTCGCCCCAGCGGGCGAGGTCGCCGGTGCGGTAGACACGGGCACCGGGCACGAACGGGTCCGGCAGGAACCGTTCCTCGGTGAGGTCGGGGCGGCCCAGGTAGCCGCGGGCGAGGGCCGCCCCGCCGAGGTGGAGCTCCCCGACGACACCGGGCGGGACGGGCTGCATCCGGGCGTCGAGGACGTAGGCGCGGGTGCCGGGCAGCGGGCGGCCGATCGGGCACGGCCGGTCCAGCGGGCGGGGGTCGTAGTGGGCGGTGCTGTAGAGGGTCGCCTCGGTCGGGCCGTAGCCGAAGCAGACCCGCAGGCCCGGCAGTTGCTCGGTCATACGGTGCAGCGCGGCCTCGGTCAGCGACTCGACGCCGGTCAGCAGCCTGCGCAGGGCCAGCCCGCGCAACCGCGCCGCCGGGTCCTCGTCGACCCACTTGACGTAGGCGGGCGGCAGGAACGCCTGGACGATCCTCCGCTCACGCAGCCACTCGAACAGCGCCTGCGGGTCGCCGCGCAGCTCCTCGGGGACGATGTGCAGCACACCGCCGGTGGTGAGGGGCAGCAGCAGTTCGTGGACCGAGGCGTCGAAACCGATGCTGGACCAGGCCGAGCCCGCCTCGCCGGCGGCGGTGCCCATCCGGTCGTGCCAGACCGTGAACAGGTTGAGGACGCTGCGGTGCTCGACGGCGACGCCCTTGGGCCGCCCGGTGGACCCGGAGGTGAAGATCACGTACGCCAGCTGGTCCGGGCTGCGGGTGATCCCGGCCGGTGGCCCGTCCCCGCGCGCACCCTCGGCCTCGACGGCGGCGAGGCCGAGCCAGTCCGCCGGCCGGTCCTCGCCGGTGTGGTCGCTGAGGACCACGGGGCACGCGGCGTCCTCGACCATGGCGGCCAGCCGCTCCCGGGGCTGCCCCGGGTCGAGCGGGAGGTAGGCGGCACCCGCCTTGAGGATGCCGAGGATGCCGACGGCCAGGTCACAGGTACGGCGGGCGTGCAGTCCGACCACGTCACCCGGGCGGACGGCACGGGCGACGAGGGCGTGCGCGAGCCGGTTGGCACGCCGGTCGAGGGTCGCGTGGTCGAGTTCGTGGTCGCGGTCGGCGACGGCGATCGCGGCGGGGTGCGCGCGGGCGCGGGCCTCGAAGAGCTCGGTGAGACCGGAGGCCGTCCGCAGGGCCGTCGCCGTCGCGTCGGCGGGGTCACCGCCGCCCACGGCAGCGGAGAGGTCACCGTCGTCCGCGCCCCGCGCCCGTGTGGCGTCGCCCGCGCCGATCAGTGCCAGGCGCTCGCGCGGGTCCATCAGTTCGAGCGTGTCGACGGTGCGGTGCGGGTGCCGGGACATGTCGGTGAGGAGCTGCCGCAGGTGCCCGGCCCAGCGTGCGGCGGTGGCGGTGTCCACCAGCGCCGTGGCGTGGTCGAGGTGTCCGGTGACCCGCCCCTGCGACTCGGTCGCCGACAGGGCCAGGTCGAACTTGGCCGGGGCGTGGGCGATCGGCAGCGGCGAGGCCTCCACACCGGGCAGCTTCAGCAGGTCGTGCCGGTCCGGGACCCAGGCCAGCATGGTCTGGAACAGCGGGGTGTGGGCCGCGCTGCGGGGCGGGTTCACCACCTCGACGATGCGCTCGAACGGCAGGTCCTGGTGGGCCAGCGCGGCACGGACCACCGCCCGGGTGCGGGCCAGCGCCTCCGCCGCCGTCGGGGAACCGGACAGGTCGATCCGGAGCGGGAGCGAGTTGACTAGGAAACCGATCAGCCCGGCGGCCCCCGGGCCGCGCCGGCCGGCGACCGGACTGCCGACAACGATGTCCTGCTGCCCGGAGAGCCGGGACAGCAGAATCGCCCAGCCCGTCAGCACGGCGACGAACAGGGTCGCCCCGTGCTCCCGGGCCAGGGCGCGCAGCGCGGCCGTCACGTCCGCGTCCAGCTCGAACCCGACGCGTCCGCCGTCGTACCCCTGCTCGGCCGGCCGCGGCCCCGGCAGCGGCAGTTCGAGGACGGGCGGTGCACCGGCCAGCGTGTCCCGCCAGTAGGCCTCCTGGGCCGCGAGCGCACCGCCGAGCACGGACTCCCGCTGGGACTGCGCGTGGTCCGCGTACTGGAGCCGCGGCTCCGGCAGGCCGTCCGACACGTCGGTCGTCAACGCCTCGTAGAGCGCGCCCACTTCGCGCATCATCACGTTCATCGACGCACCGTCGTAGACGCTGTGGTGGAACGTCAGCAGCAGCACGTGGTGGGCGCCGTCCAGGGCGAGCAGCCGAGCGCGCCAGAGCGGACCGGCCGCCAGGTCGAACTCCCTCTCGGCCTCATCCCGTTGTGCGGCGGCCACCCGGGTCACGGGGTCGTCGTGGGCGCCGAGGTCCTCGACTGTGAGCGGGTGGCGGGAGCCCGGCGGGTCGATGTGCTGGCACACTCCGCCCGCCTCGGCCACCAGCCGGGTGCGCAGGCTCTCGTGCCGGTCGGTCAGCGCGTCGAGGGCGGCGGCCAGGGCGGCGCGGTCGAGTGGTCCGTCGAGGCGGAAGGCGAGGGTCTCGTTGTAGGCGGTGTTGCCGCCCGGCAGCTGGGCCAGGAACCACAGCCGCTGCTGGGCGAAGGACGCCGGCCGGACGCGGGGAGCCGGATCCGCGGGGGTCGGGTCGGGAGTGTTCTGCACCGGCAAGGCCTGGCCTTCCTGTCGGGGACGGGACCGGGGTCGGAACAGGGGCACGGCGAATGACGGCGGCACGCGCGGCGCCGTAGGAGGCCGTCAGGAGAAAAGGGAGGGGAATCGTCGATCGGCGGGTGGGGGAAATCGACCGGGGAATGCGCACGGTGCGGCAGGGGGCGCCGGTGCGTCAGTTGTACGGAGTTTCACGGGAGGCCCCGTGATGTGGTTGTGATCCTGAGACACCCATTGGCGACATGTCAACTCTTGACTTTGCTGGGGGAGTTCACGTAACCCTGGGCCGTCGGATGCCCTGCCAGGTCACGGGGGCACGGGAGCGGAGGAAGTCATTTCTCGGCGTGGGCCCCAATTGAATGTTTGAAACGCGTGAGTGCAGAAAAGGCGCTCACGGAACACCGGACGAAAGGTGTCACCCTGAATTCAGGCACGGCCGGGGAAAGCGTGGCCCCTCACCCGGCGGGCAGGTCCGCCAGGAAGCGTGCCCCCGTGGTGTGCGCGGGGTCGTGGGTCACCTCGCCGCCGGCGGCACGGGCCAGCCGTCGCGCCAGCGGCAGCCCGAGGCCGGCGCCGTCATGGCCGTCGTCGGGGTCGGCCCGCCGGCCGGGCCGGAAGAGCTCCGCGGCGAACGCCTCCGGCACGCCGGGACCGTCGTCGGTGACGGCGATCCGTACACCCTCCGGCCGCCGCCGCGCGGACACGGTCACCGTGGAGCCGGCGTACCGGAGCGCGTTGGCCAGCAGCGGGCCGACGATGCGCTCCAGCAGCGCGGGCGTGACGCCGGCCGCCAGTGCCGGGTCCGTGACGTCCAGGACGGCCGTCACCCGGTCCCGCGGTCCGAGGCCCTCGACCAGCCGGCGCAGCACGGGGCCGACCTGGCAGGTCCCGGGGACATCGCCGGTGCCGCGCACGTCCTCCCGGGCGTCGTCGAGCAGGGTGTCGCATATGGCGCGCATGGACCGGGCGGCCTCGGTGATCACCTCGTGGGTGGCGCAGGTCTCGGCGGTGGAACGCGGCCGGGACCGCCACCAGTCGAGCTCGACGACGATCCGGGTCAGCGGGGTCCGCAGCTCGTGCGACAGCTCGCCGGTCAGCTGCCGCTCGTGCCGCAGCACGGTCCTTATCCGGTCCAGCAGCGCGTCCAACGAGGCACCCAGGCGTGCGAGTTCGGCCGGCTGGTCGGCCGCGCCGAAGCGTTCGTCGGAGCCGACCGTGCTCCACTCGGTGGCCTGGTCGGTCATGATCCGCACCGGGCGCAGCGCCCGTCCGACGGCCAGTCTGGTCAGCGCGTAGGTGCAGGCCAGCATCACGGCGTCCAGGACCAGCGACCCCAGCAGCAGGGTGTCCGCCGAGTCGCGGTACGGCGTGAGGTCCAGGGCGGTGACGACGGTGGCGGAGCTGCGGCGGCCGGTCACGGCGTGGGCGCAGAGGCGTACGGGGTGCGGGCGGCCGGCCGCCGCGGTCGTGCAGGCGCCGTGCCCCGGCGCGGCGAGCCGGTCGGCGGCCCGAGTCAGGGCGCCGTCGGCCGACGGGGGGCGCTCCAGCAGGCGGGTCCCGGTGTAGATCCACACGTTCGCGTCGAGGAGGCGGTCGTTGACGGTCTCCAGGACCCGGGCGCGGGGTCCGCTGGTGTCGACGGTCGTCGCGACGGCGTCCGCCCGGTTGCGCAGTTCGTCGTCCGCCTGGTGTTCCAGGTGCCGGTCCATCACGGAGGTGAACGCCACGGTCAGCACGGTGATCAGCAGCGCCGCGGTGGTGACCGCCACGAGCGAGAGCCGCCCCCGCAGGGTGCGGGGCGCCGGCGCCCGCAGGCCACGAAACGCGAGGCGGCGCAGGCCACGAAACGTGAGGCGGCGCGGGGCGCGAAACGCGAGACGGCGCGGGCCGTCGGGAGGCAGGTACGGGCACGGAGCGTCGGGGGCCGTTCGGCGATGCGGGGTGTCGGGGGCCGGTCGGGGAGGCGGGGCGTCGGAGGCCGGTCGGCCATGCGGGGGATTGGTGGCCGTTCGGCGACGCGGGGTGTCGGGGGCCGTTCGGTGACGCGGGTTGTCGAACGCCGGTTGGCCGGGCGGCGTGTCGGGGGTGGTGGGGGTGGTCACGACAGGCGGTGGCCGATGCCACGGGCGGTGCGCAGGGTCAGGTCGCTGCCGGCCTCGCGCAGCTTGCGCCGCAGCCGGCTCAGGTACTGGTCCAGGGTGTTGTCGCTGACCTGGGCTCCGTCCGGCCAGGCGGCCCGGACCAGGTTCCGGCGGCTCACGAGGGCGCCGTCCGCGGCGACCAGCGTGGCCAGCAGCCGGAACTCGGTCGGCGACAGGCCGACCTCGGCGGCGCCGACGCTCGCCCGGTACCGGGTGGCGTCCAGGACCAGGTCCCCGGCGGTGGCCGCGGCCGGCGGCCCGGCCCGCTTCAGCGTGGCCCGCAGCCGGGCGACGAGTTCGGCGAGATGGAACGGTTTGGACAGGTAGTCGTCGGCCCCCGCGGCGAACCCGGACAGCCGGTCGGTGAGGCCGTGCCGGGCCGTGAGGAGGATGACCGGGGCGGTGAAGCCGTTGGCGCGCATCGCCTGGCACACGTCCCGGCCGTCCGCGTCGGGCAGCCCGACGTCCAGCACGGCCGCGGACACCCCGGTGCCGGCCAGCCGCAGGGCGGTGGTGCCGTCGGCGGCGGGCACCGGTTCGTAGCCCTCGTCGGCCAGGGCGCGGCGCAGCACGCCCCGCAGGGCGTGATCGTCCTCGACGACCAGGATCCGGTGCCGCACGGTCTCTCCGATCCCTGCGTGACTACAGGGTTGTAGACGCACACCGGGAACTCTAGACCATCGGGCGAACCCCCACGCGTATCACCTCGCGAACCGCGGTGAACAGCGCTCGCACCGGGACGTTCAGGTTGCGTTCAGGTTGCCGGGGCGCTGGTGAAAGCCATGCACCAGAAGCCCCAAAACAATGGCAAAGGCGTCTGTGGCACCGAAGGTGCCCCGTGTCATCGTGCGGCTCATGACCACAGAGCACCTCCTCGACGACCGCCCCCGAGCCTCCCTGCGCGCCCTGGCGAACAAGGTGCCGGAGGTGACCGCCTACTTCTGGATCATCAAGGTGCTCACCACCGGGATGGGGGAGACCGCCTCGGACCTGCTCGCGAAGGTCCTCGGTCCGGTGCCGGCGGTCGCGCTCGGCGGACTCGCCCTCGCCGTCTCGCTGGCCGTGCAGTTCGCCGTGCGCCGGTACATCGCCTGGGTCTACTGGACCGCCGTCGTCATGGTCAGCGTGTTCGGCACGATGGCCGCCGACGTCCTGCACGTCGGCCTCGGCGTGCCGTACACGCTGTCCACCCCGTTCTTCCTGCTCGCGCTGGCCGCGGTCTTCGCCCTCTGGTACGCCGTCGAGCGGACGCTGTCCATCCACGGCATCCGCACCCGCCGCCGGGAGGCCTTCTACTGGGCCGCCGTCCTCGCCACCTTCGCCCTCGGCACCGCCGCCGGCGACCTGACCGCCACCGCCGGTCTCGGCTATCTCGGTTCGGCGGTCCTCTTCGGCGCCGCGATCTGCGTGCCCGCCCTCGCCCACCGGGCCGGCGCCCTGAAGGCCGTGCCCGCTTTCTGGGCGGCCTACGTCATCACCCGCCCCCTCGGCGCCTCCCTCGCCGACTGGATGGCGCTCGGCCACTCCCGGGGCGGGCTCGGACTCGGGCTGGGACCGGTCACCCTCGCCTGGACGGCGGCCATCGTCTGCTTCGTCGGCTACCTGGCGGTCTCCCGCCGGGACACCACCACCGCGGCCTGACCCCGCGCCGCCCCGTCAGTACCGCACGGGAAGGGCGAGCAGCCCCCGGGTGCGCATCGACGGGCGCCACCGCAACTGTTCGACAGGTACGTCGAGTTCGAGACCGGGCAGCCGTTCCAGGAGGGCCGCGAGGGCGATCTCCGTCTCCAGGCGGGCGAGCGGCGCGCCGAGGCAGTAGTGGATGCCGTGCCCGAGGGCCAGGTGCCCGGTGGCTGCCCGGCCGATGTCCAGCCGGTCGGGCTCGGGGAAGCGGCGCGGGTCCCGGTGGGCCGCCGCCAGGGACAGCAGCACGGTCTCGCCCGCCGGGACGGTGACCCCGCCGATGGTGACGTCCTCGGTGGGGAAGCGGCGGATGGCGAGCGGGGCGGGGCCGTCGTAGCGGGCCAGTTCCTCCACGGCCGGGCCGAGCCGGGCGGGGTCGGCCCGCAGCGCGGCCAGCTGGGCGGGGGCGGTCAGCAGGGCCAGGGTGGCGTTGCCGATGAGGTGGACGGTGTTCTCGTACCCGGCGAACAGGATGAGGAAGGCCAGGGACATCAGCTCGTCCTCGCTGAGCCGGTCCTCCTCGTCCCGTACGGCGATCATGGCGGAGAGCAGGTCGTCGGCGGGTTCGGCGCGCTTGCGGGCGAGCAGTCCGGCGAAGAAGGCGAGCAGCGCGCCGACCGCCTGCCTCGCGCGCTCGGGCCGCGCGGGGTCGGGGACCACGAGGGCGTCCGTCCAGGACCGGAAGTCCGGCCGGTCCCCCTCGGCGACCCCCAGCAGTTCACAGATGACGGCGATGGGCAGCGGCGCCGCGTAGGAGGCGACGAGGTCGGTACGGCCCAGCGGCACGACGGCGTCGAGCAGCGCGTCGGCGGTCCGCCGGACCGGTTCGCGCAGGAGGGCGACGCGGCGCGGGGTGAACGCCTGCGACACCAGGCGCCGGACCCGGGTGTGGTCCGGCGGGTCCATGTTCAGCAGGTTGGCGTCGAGCGCGGGCGGCAGCGCGAGCCCGCGGTAGCCGCCGGGCCTGGCGTGCGCCTTGTCGAGCGAGAGCCGCGGGTCGGCGAGCGCCTGCCGCACGTCCTCGTACCGCGTCACCAGCCAGGCGGGCAGTCCGTCGGTCCCGGCGATCCGGTGCACGGGCCCGGCCTCCCGCAGCCGTGCGTACACGGCGTAGGGGTCGGCGAGCAGCTCGGCGGGGTCAACGGCTGCCGGTCGGCCGGTAGTTGTACGAGCGTCCATGCCCCCACCCTAGTCAGCCCCCCCGGGTCCGCCGGCCCGGCCGAACCGGTTCCCTTGTGGGTCGGCTGTTGCGTCCGGAAGTCCCGGTGCGATCAAATGAGTTAGGTAACCCTAAGTTTCTGCTGGCGCTGTCCGGGGGTGATCCCGACCGGGGCGTCACGGCTGGAGGCTCGATGACGGACTTCGCACGGACACCCCGCCGCCCCGCGGTCACGCTCGACCGGGTGCGGCTGGGGGCGGGCGGACCGCTGGTCGGTGTGCGGGTGGCGGACGGCAGGGTCAGCCATGTGATCGCCGAGCGGGAGCGGGGGTCTTCGGCGCCCGTCGGGGCGGCCGCGGACGAACGGGTCGTCGACCTGGAGGGCCGGGTGCTCCTGCCCGGACTGTGGGACGCCCACGTCCACCTCGCGGAGTGGGCCGGCGTGCGCCGTCGGCTGGACCTGTCCGGCACCGGTTCCGCACGGGAGGCGGCCGACCGGGTACGGCGGCACGGCGGCGGCACGGCCGCCGGGACCGTGCTGTTCGGGTACGGCTTCCGGGACGCGCTGTGGCCCGACGCCCCGCACAAGCGGCTCCTCGACGCGGTCTCACCGGACCGGCCCGTCGCCCTCGTCAGCGCCGATCTGCACGCCGTGTGGCTCAACTCCGCCTGCCTGGCGCTGGCCGGCCGGGGCGACCACCCGACCGGTCTGGTCCGGGAACACGAGGGGCACGAGGTGCTCTCGGCGCTTCCCGAGGCGTCACCCGAGACGGTGGACGGCTGGGTCGCCGACGCCTGCCGGGCCGCCGCGGCACGCGGGATCACCGGTGTCATCGACTTCCAGTTCGGCGACACCGTGGGTGCCTGGGAGCGCCGCTCGGCGCGGCTCCCGCCCGCCGTACGGGTGTCCGCCGCCGTCTATCCGGAGCACCTGGACGCGGCCGTCGCGCGGGGCCTGCGCACCGGGTCCGGGATCGGCGGGCACGGCGACCTGGTCCGGGTCGGCCCCCTCAAGCTCTTCACGGACGGCTCGCTCAACACCCGTACCGCGCTGTGCCGCGACCCCTACCCGGGCCTGGAGCACACGGACGGCTCGCACGGCCTGGAGCAGACGTCACCACGGAACCTGGTACGGCTCATGCGCCGGGCCGCCGCCCACGGCATCGAACCCGCCGTGCACGCCATCGGCGACCACGCCAACACCGTGGCCTTGGACGCCTTCGAGGCCGTGCGCTGCCGTGGCCGGATCGAGCACGCCCAGCTGCTCAGCCCCGAAGACCTGCCGCGCTTCGCGGAGTTGGACGTGATCGCGGGCGTGCAGCCCCGGCACGCGACGGACGACCGTGACGTGGCGGACCGGTACTGGGCCGGCCGTACCGGACGCGCCTTCGCCTACGCGGACCTGCTGGCCGCCGGTGCCCGGCTGGAGTTCGGCTCGGACGCCCCCGTCTCCCCGCTCGACCCCTGGCTGGCCGTGGCGGCGGCCGTCGGCCGTAGCGACGACGACCGCCCCGCCTGGCATCCGGAGCAGCGCCTGCCGCTGCGGGACGCGCTGGCGGCGGCGGCCCGCGGCCGGCGCCTCATCAGGGTCGGGGACCCGGCCGACCTGGTCGTGGTGGACGTGGACCCGCTCGACGCGGACCTGGACACACTGCGCGCGATGCCGGTGCACGCCACGATGACGGCCGGCCACTGGACCCACGGCCCGCACTGACACCGCCCGGTCGACGGGTCGCCGGACGGGGCCGGCCGGCTGGTGCGCGGGGTCATGCGGGCGGGGTGCGAGGGCGCCGGGGGGAGAGGCCCGTGGCCCGGGCGGGCCGTACCGGCCGGGCCACGGGGGTGTGGGGGCGGTTCAGGCCGCCGTCGCCCGGTCGGCCACCAGGGCTCCGTGGATCTCCGCCGCCCGGACCGCGACCGTCGACAGCAGGGTGCTGGTGAGCCCGTGGGTGTGCTCGGTCCCGCCCTGGAGGTAGATGCCGGCACGGACCTCGGGCGCCGTCTCCACGCGGTGGTCGCGGCCGACCCGGATCTCGTCGCCGTCGTCCTTGAGGCAGAGCTTGGCCGTGTCGCCCAGCAGCCCGGCCAGGTCCCGGGGCCGGTAGCCGGTGGCGAGCACCAGCACGTCGGCGGCCATCGCCCGGCGCTCACCGGTCGGCAGGAACTCGACGGTGACGCCGAGGCCGCCGTCCGGCCCCGGAGCGACCTCCCGGACCCGGGAGACGTTGAGGAAGCGCAGCCGCTCGCGGCCGGCCACCTTCTCCCGGTACGCGGTGGCGTACAGCGACTCGATCAGATCCATGTCGACCACCGAGTAGTTGGTGGACCGGTGGTAGTCGAGCAGGGACTGCTTCACCTCGGACGGCGCCGTGAAGTAGACGTCGACCGCCTCGGGGTCGAAGATCCGGTTGGCGAACGGGCTGTCGTCGGCGGGTGTGTAGCCGTACTTGGCGAAGACCGAGCACACCTCCGCGTCCGGGAACGTGCGGTGCAGGTAGTCCACCGTCTCGGCGGCGCTCTGCCCGGCGCCGAGCACGACCGCCCGCCGCACCGGCGCCCCCGATCGGGCCAGTTGCTCCGAGCGTGGCATCAACTCGCTGTTGTGCCAGACCCGTTCGGCTAGGCCGAGGCCGGGCGGGACGTGCGGTTCGAGTCCCGTCGCCACGCTGATGTTGCGGGCCCGGTGCGTCACGGTGCCCCCGGGGCGCGCGGTGTCCCGGCAGGTGACGTCGAAGAACACCACCTGCCCGGCCTCGTCGCGCACCGGGTCGACCGCGAGCACCTCGCTGCCGTACGACACCAGGTGCGCGACCCGCGCCGCCGCCCACTCGAAGTACTCGTGGAACTCCATCCGCAGCGGGAAGAGCGTCTTCTGGTTCAGGAAGTCGATCAGCCTGCCCTGCTCGCGCAGGAAGCACAGGAAGCTGTAGTCGCTGGTCGGGTTGCGCAGGGTGACGAGGTCCTTGAGGAAGGAGACCTGCATCGTGGCGTCGTCGATCAGCATGCCCCGGTGCCAGCCGAACCGTGGCTGGCGTTCCAGGAACAGGGCGGTCAGCCGGCGGTCCGCCGTGAGGCCCGCGTTGTGTTCCTCGACGGCGATGGACAGAGCGAGATTTGACGGACCGAAACCTATCCCGACGATGTCGTGGACGACATCGGAACCCATGACCGGTGATTTCACCGTGGCATCGCCTCCCTCAGGCAGCCTCATGCTAGATAAGGTAAGGCTTACCTAGCAATGGAGTCTTGAAGGGAAGGGCCATTCATGCGGGTCGTCATGCTCGGCTACCAGACGTGGGGTCACCGCACGTTGCAGGCGCTGCTCGACTCCGACCACGAGGTGGTCCTCGTCGTCACCCACCCGAAGAGCGAGCACGTCTACGAGAAGATCTGGGGCGACAGCGTCGCCGAGCTCGCGGAGAAGCACGACGTACCGGTCCTGCTTCGGAACCGCCCCGACGACGCCGAACTCCTCGCCGCCGTACGGGAGTCCGGGCCGGACATCATCGTGGCCAACAACTGGCGGACCTGGCTGCCCCCGGAGCTGTTCGACCTGCCCCCGCACGGCACCCTCAACATCCACGACTCGCTGCTGCCGGCCTACGCCGGGTTCTCCCCGATCATCTGGGCGCTGATCAACGGCGAGGAGCGGGTCGGGGTCACCGCGCACCGGATGAACGCCGAACTCGACGCCGGGGACGTCCTGGTGCAGCGTTCCGTGCCGGTCGGGCCCGCCGACACGGCGACCGACCTGTTCCACCGGACCGTCGACCTCATCGCGCCCATCGTGCGCGAGTCCCTGGACCTGATCGCCTCCGGCCGGGACGCCGGGCGGTGGATACCGCAGGACCGCACCCGGGCCAGCTTCTTCCACAAGCGTTCGGCGGAGGACAGCCGGATCGACTGGAGCTGGCCCGCGGAACGCCTGGAGCGCCTCGTACGGGCCCAGTCGGACCCGTATCCGAACGCCTACGCCTTCCAGGGCGGCGAGCGGCTGAGGATCGTCTCCGCGGCCGTCTCGGAGGGGCGTTACGGCGGCACGCCGGGCCGGATCTTCATCCGCGAGGGCGACGGCGTGGTCGTGGTGGCGGGCCCCGACGCCCACACCGGCCGCGGCCGGGGGCTGCTGGTCCGCCGGGTCCGCACGGACGACGGCACGGAGCACGCGGCGACGGCCTGGTTCCGCACGATGGGCGGATACCTCACGTCCCATCCCTGACAGCCGGCTCCTGCCACCCGGCTCGTCGGTGTCCGCCCGCTGGCGTCCTGCTCCGTACGTCCCACCCCTGACGGCCGGCTCCTGCCCCCCGGCTCGTTGGTGCCCGCCCGCTGGCGTCCCGCCCCGTACGTCCCACCCCTGACGGCCGGCTACCGCCACCCCCGCTGCCGGTGTCCGGCCGCTGGCGTCCCGCTCCGCACGTCCCGTCCGTCACCTGAACGGCGTCCGGCTCCGGCGCACTTGTGCCCGGGCCGCGACCGCCCTCCTCCGTGCCGCCGGTCCGTCAGTCGAGCGCCGCCGGCACCGCGTCCTCGGTCTCCCGGGCGTCGCCGTCGTGGTGGTGGCGCCCCAGCGGGATCACCATCGGGGTGCCGCTGACCGGGTCCGGGGTGATCCGGCAGCGCAGGTCGAAGACGTCCTCGACGGTCGCCTCGGTGACCACCTCGGCCGGCGCGCCCTCGGCGACGATCCGGCCGGCCTTCATGGCGATGACGTGATCGGCGTACCGGCAGGCCTGGTTGAGGTCGTGCAGCACCATCACCACCGTGCGGCCCTCGCGCCGGTTGAGGTCCGTGATCAGGTCCAGTACGTCGATCTGGTGGGCGAGGTCGAGGTAGGTGGTCGGCTCGTCCAGCAGCAGGACCGGGGTGCCCTGGGCGACGGCCATCGCGATCCACGCCCGCTGCCGCTGGCCGCCGGAGAGCTCGTCCACCGGCCGGTCGGCGAGTCCGGTCAGGCCGGTCGCCGCCAGCGCCGCCCCGACCGCCTCCTCGTCGGCCGCGGACCACTGCCGCCACCAGGTCTGGTGCGGGGACCGGCCGCGGCCCACCAGGTCGCCGACGGTCAGCCCCTCGGGCGCCACCGGGGTCTGCGGCAGGATGCCGAGCCGGCGGGCGAGTTCGCGGGTCGGTATGGACCGCAGGTCGGCACCGTCCAGTTCGACCACGCCCTCGCGCGGGGCCAGCAGCCGGGCGAGGGCGCGCAACAGGGTCGACTTGCCGCAGGCGTTGGCCCCGACGATGGCCGTGATCCGGCCGGTGGGCACGGTGAGGTCCAGGTTCTCCACCACCGGCCGCCCGTCGTAGGCGAGATGCAGCCCGCGGGCCCGCAACTCCATGCTGGAAGAGGGTCGTTGGGTGGACGGGGTCGGCCGCGGGTCGGTGGACGACATCGGATCAGCCTCCAGATCCCGCGCGGTTGGCGCGGACGAGCAGCCACAGCAGGACCGGCGCGCCGAGGGCGCCGGTGACGATCCCGACCGGCAGTTCCGTCCCGGGGACCGCCTCGCGGGCGAGGAGGTCGGAGCCGAGGACGACGAACGCGCCGGTGAGACCGGAGACGAGCGGGGGCGGCGCCGGGGTGCCGGCGAGCCGCAGCGCGATCTGCGGGCAGGCCAGGGCGACGAAGGCCACCGGTCCGGCCGCCGCCGTGCCGAAGGCGACCAGGCCCACGCCGGTCAGCAGCAGCGCCAGCCGGACCGGCTGGACGGGCGTGCCGAGGCCGGCCGCCACGTCGTCGCCGAGCTGGAGCGTGCGCATCCAGCGGCCCAGTCCGAGGGCGACCGGCAGCAGCACGGCCAGCGCGACCGCGAGCGCGTCCACCTGGCCCCAGGTGCGGCCGTTGAGGTTGCCGACCAGCCAGCCGAGCGCCTCCTCGGCCTCGAACCGGTTCCCGCGCGCCACCAGGAAGTCGGTGGCGCTGGTGCAGATCCACGAGACGCCGATGCCGACGAGGATGATGCGGTAGCCGGTGGCGCCGCCCTTCCAGGCCAGCGCGTACACCAGCAGCGCGGTGGCCAGGGCGCCGAGCAGCCCCAGCGTGGACAGTCCGAGGCCGCCGGTCCAGCCGAGGACCACGGCCGCGACCACCGCGGTGCCGGCGCCCTCGGTGAGCCCGATCATGTCGGGGCTGGCCAGCGCGTTGCGGGTCATCGTCTGGAACACGGCCCCGGAGACCCCGAACGCGACGCCGACCAGCAGCCCGGTCAGGGCGCGGGGCAGCCGCAGGTCCTGGACGACGATGACGGTTCCCGGATCGCCCGCGCCGAACAGCGCCTTGACGACCCCCGGCAGGGTGACCGGGTAGTCGCCGACGGCCAGGCCCCAGCAGAACAGCGCGAACGTGCCCGCGGCGACGAGCACTCCGGTGAGCAGCAGGCGGGGCCGCAGCATGCCGGAGACCGGGGGTACGGCCAGCCGGAACGGCCGGTCGCGCAGCACGGGCCGTGCCGAGGCCGACGGCTTCCGGGAGCCGGGCGCCGGCTGTACGGGCCCGGTGGGAGCGGCGGGCGAGGACGGTGCGGGCACGCTCATACCTCCGCGAGCTTGCGGCGGCGGACCAGGGCGATGAAGAACGGGCCGCCGAGGAAGGCGACGAGGACGCCGGCCTGGATCTCGGTGGGCCGGGCCACCATCCGGCCCGCGATGTCGGCGGACAGCAGCAGTACGGGAGCCAGCGCGGCGGAGAGCGGCAGCAGCCAGCGGTGGTCGGGGCCGATGCCCGAGAACTGGGCCAGCAGCCGGGCGATGTGCGGGACGACCAGGCCGAGGAAGACCACCGGGCCGATCACGGCGACCGAGGCGCCGGTCAGCAGCACGATCGCGGTGACGCCCTGGAGCCGTACCAGGCCCAGCCGCCGGCCCAGGGAGGCGGCCACGTCGTCGCCGAGGGCGAGGCTGTTCAGGGCGGGCGCGCAGGCGAGCGCGAGCACGGCCCCGACCGCGAGGAACGGCAGGACGCGCACCAGGTCACCGGAGTCCTGGTCGGCGAGCGTGCCTGCGGACCAGAAGCGGTAACGGTCCAGCGCGTCCTGGTCGGTGAGGACCACGGCACTGGTCAGCGAGGACAGCAGTGAGGTGACGGCCACACCGGCGAGGGCCAGTTTCACCGGGGTCGCCCCGGACCTGCCGAGGCGCCCGAGGAGGAAGACCAGGACGCTGGCGGCGAGCGCCCCGGCGAACGCGAACCACACGTAGCCGTACAGCGAACCGACCCCGAACACCGCCACGGACACCACGATCGCGAAGGACGCGCCCGCGCTCACCCCGAGGATCCCGGGGTCCGCGAGGGGGTTGCGGGTCAGGGCCTGCATCAGCGCGCCCGACATGCCGAGCGCGGCGCCGGTGGTCAGCCCGAGCAGGGTGCGCGGGACGCGCACCGACCAGATCACGTTGTCGACGAGCCGGCTGGGCGGACGGCCGAGAACGGCGCGGACCACCTGGTCGAGCGGGACGCTCAACGCGCCCAGGGCCACCGAGAGCAGGGACAGGAGGACCAGGAGGGCGACGATCACCGTCACCAGCACCGTGGCGCGAAGCCTTCTGCCTGAAGCCACTTGCGGGTCTCCATGCCGTCGTCCGGACGGACCGCGAACAGTCCTGATAGCAGGTTAGGTGAGCATAACCTCAGCCGCCGTGGCTTGGCCGCCGAAACCACATGGGCACTGTTGAGTTAGGCAATCCTTACCTTACTATGCGAGCGGTCGCGGCTCCGCCGAGCCGCTGCGCACCTATGGGGAGGCACGGGCAGCTGTGTCGGGCAACACGCGTTCTTCCGCTCCTTCTTCACCGTCTTCCGCTGCGGCACCGGCAGCGCGGGCGACACCCACCGAGGCCTTCTGGCGGGACCGGTTCACCGTCCCCGCCCCGGAGACCGCCCTGCCGCTCGACCACCCGCACCCGCCACGCCCGCGGGGGCGGCGGCCGCGTGCCGTCCGCGCCGTGCCGCTCGACACCACGGCCGACGAGACCACCCTGCTCGCCGCCTTCGCCGCCCTGCTCCACCGGTACGGCGGCAGCACGGCCCACGACCTGACGACCGCTCACGACGGGCTCCCGCTCCGGCTGTCGGTGTCCGGCGACCGGACGTTCGCCGAACTGCGCGAGCACGTCACGGCCGTCCGCACCGAGGCCGCCGCCCACCGCCTGCCCACCGCCGAGCTGGTACGGCTGCTCGCACCCGAACCAGGCCGTGGCGCGAGCCTGTTGTGCGCCACCGGCTTCGGCACCGCCCCCTGGGACGAGGGCGGCCCGCTGGACCTGGCGCTGTCCGTGACCGACGGACAGGTGCGCGCCGACTACGCCGCCGACCTCTTCGAGCCCGCCACCGTGGACCGGATCCTCGGCCACTACGCCACGCTCCTCACCGACGCCCTCGGCCGTCCCGGGGCACCGCTCGCCGACCTCGGGCTCCTCGGCGCCGACGAGCGACAGGTGATCCTGCACGGCTGGAACGACACCGCCCACGACGTGCCCCCGCGCACCTGGCCGCGCATGTTCGCCGAGCAGGTCGCCGTCCGCCCCGACGAGGTGGCCCTGGTCCACGCGGACGTCCGTCTCACCTACGCCGAACTCGACGCCCGCGCGGCCCGGTTGGCCCATGCGCTGGTGGTCCGGGGCGCCGGCCCCGAGCAGGTGGTGGCGCTCGCCGTGCCGCGCTCGGCGGACATGATCGTCGCGCAGGTCGCCGTACTGAAGGCCGGCGCCGCCTATCTGCCGGTCGACACCGACTACCCGGCCGACCGCATCGCGTACATGCTCGAGGACGCCCGTCCGGTCTGCCTCGTGACCACCGCCGAGATGGTCCCCGACCTGCCGCCGGGCCTCGACCCGCTGGTCCTGGACGCCCCCGGGACGCTCGCCGAACTCGCCGCCCACCCGGACCGGGACCCCACGTCCACCGACGAGCTGACCGTCGCGCACGCCGCGTACGTCATCTACACCTCCGGCTCCACCGGCCGCCCCAAGGGCGTGGTGCTCTCCCACGCCGGTGTCGCGGGGCTGGTCGCCACCCAGCGCGAGCGGTTCGGGATCGGCCCGCACAGCCGCGTCCTGCAGTTCGCCTCGCCCAGCTTCGACGTGGCCTTCTGGGACCTCTGCCTCGGTCTGCTCTCCGGCGGCCGCCTGGTCGTCGTACCCGCCGACCGCCGGGTGCCCGGCGCGCCCCTCGCGGACTACGCGAACGAGCACGGCATCACCTTCATGATCCTGCCGCCCGCCCTGCTCGCGGCCATGCCGGAGGACGTGCGACTCCCGCCCGCGGCAACGCTGCTGGCCGGCACCGAACGCGTCTCGCCCGAACTCGTCGGCCGCTACGCGCGGGGCCGGATGATGTTCAACGCCTACGGCCCCACCGAGGCCACCACCAACTCCACGCTGGGCCGCTGCGACCCGGACACCCCGGCCGGCACCATCGTGCCCATCGGCGTCCCCGACCCCGGCACCCGCGCCTACGTCCTCGACGACCGGCTGCGGCCCGTACCTGCAGGTGTGGTGGGGGAGTTGTACCTCGGCGGCGCGGGACTCGCCCGCGGTTACCTCGGCCGGCCCGCGCTGACCGCCGAGCGGTTCGTCGCCGACCCGTTCGGCGCCCCCGGCGAACGGCTCTACCGCACCGGCGACCTGGTCCGCTGGAAGTCAGACGGGTGGCTGGAGTTCCACGGCCGAGTGGACAGCCAGATCAAGATCCGCGGCTTCCGTGTCGAGCCCGGCGAGATCGAGTCCGTGCTGCGCGCCCACCCTGCCGTCGAACAGGCCGCCGTCGTGGTCCGCGAGGACCGCCCCGGCGACCGCCGCCTCGCCGCCTACGTGGTGCCCTCCCTGGACGCCGCCGCCGGAACCGAAGAGGCCGTGGCCGATTGGAAGGACCTGCACGAACTCCTCTACACGGCAGCCGGATCCGACGGCTTCGAGGAGAACTTCGCGGGCTGGAACAGCATGTACGACGGCCTGCCGCTGCCCCTCGCCGACCTGCGCGAGTGGCGGGACGCGACCGTCGCCCGGATCCGCGGACTGCGGCCCCGCCGGGTCCTGGAGATCGGCGTCGGCAGCGGCCTGCTGCTGTCCCGGATCGCCCCCGGCTGCACCGAGTACGTCGGCACCGACCTCTCCGAGGAGGCGGTGCGCGCCCTGCGCGCCCAGGTCGACCGCGTACCTGAACTGACCGGCAAGGTCACCCTGCTCGCCCGCCCCGCCCACGAGCTGACCGGCCTCCCGGAAGGCCACTTCGACACGGTCGTCGTCAACTCCGTCGCCCAGTACTTCCCGGGCGTCGACTACCTCACCGGCGTACTGCGCTCCGCCGCGCGCCTGCTGGCCCCCGGCGGCGCGCTGTTCGTCGGCGACGTCCGCAACCTGCGCCTGCTGCGCACCCTCGCCGCCGCCATCGAGTCGGGGCGCGCCACCGACGACGACAAGGAGACCCTGCGCGCCGCCGTGGACCGGGCCGTCGCCTGGGAGGGCGAACTCCTGCTGGACCCCGACTACTTCGCGACCCTGGACGGCTTCACCGCCGACATCAGGATAAAGCGCGGCGTCCACCACAACGAACTCACCCGCTACCGGTACGACGTCGTCCTGCGCCCCGGCACCGCGGCCCCCGCGCCCACCGGCACGGAACTCGCCTGGTCCGCGCTCGGCACCCCGGGGGCCCTCGGCGACCACCTCGGCGCCGACCGCCCCGCCCGGCTGCGCGTCACCGGCATCCCCAACGCCCGGCTCGTCCCCGACCTGGCCGCGCTCGGTACGCTCGACGACAGCAGCCGCACCGGCAGCGCGGGCGTCGACCCGGAAGCCCTGCACGAGACCGCCGCCCGGCACGGCTACCGGGCCGCCCTCACCTGGACCGCGGACGCCGAGGACGGCAGCCTCGACGCGGTGTTCACCCTCGGCGACGACACCGGGGCCGGCCCGCTCTACGTCCCCGGCCGGCCGCACCCGCACGCCAACCTCCCCGCCCCGTTCCGCAACGTCGGCGCCCTCATGGTGCGACTGCGCGCGCACGCGGCCGAGTTCCTGCCCGACTACATGGTCCCGGCCGCCCTGGTCCCACTGGACCGGCTGCCCGTCACCCCCAGCGGCAAGCTCGACCCGGCGGCCCTGCCGGTCCCGGACCACGCCCTGCTCAGCTCGGGCCGCGCCCCGCGCACCGAACGCGAACGGCTGCTGTGCGAGCTGTACGCCCGCGCCCTGCGGGTGCCCTCGGTGACCGTCGACGACGACTTCTTCGTGCTCGGCGGCGACAGCATCGTCGCCATCCAGCTGCTGGTGCTGGCCCGCCGCGCCGGTCTGGAACTGACCCCGCGCGACGTCTTCCGGCACCGCACGGTCGCCCAGCTCGCCGGCGTCGCCCGCACCGCCGCCGACGGGGCCGGCACCACCGGCACCACCGACCTCCCCTGGGACCAGCCGACCGCCGGCGAACTCGCCGCGCTCCAGGGCGACTCGCCGCTCACCGTCGCCGAGGTCCTGCCGCTCGGCCCGCTCCAGGAGGGCTTCTTCTTCCACGCCCTGGCCGACGGAGCCGAGCACGACGCCTACGTCGTCCAGCAGGTGATCGAACTCGCCGGACCCGTCGACGGCGGCCTCCTCCGGCAGGCCGCCCAGCGACTGCTGGACCGGCACGCCCCGCTGCGGGCCTGCTTCCGCCGGCTCCCCGACGGCCGGGCCGTCCAGCTGATCGCCACCGGACTCGACCTGCCGTGGCACGAGGTCGACCTGTCCGCCCAGGACACCGCCGTCCGCGCGGGCCTCGCGACGGCCGTCGCCGCCGACGAACGCGCCCGCCGCTTCGACCTCGCCCACCCGCCGCTACTGCGCTGCGCCCTGATCCGCCTCGACGAGAACCACAGCCGCCTGGTCCTGACGTTCCATCACATCGTGGCCGACGGCTGGTCGCTGCCCGTCCTGCACCGCGAACTCCTCGCCCTCTACGGCCCGGAACCCGCCCCCCTGCCCGAAGTCGGCGCGTACCGCGACCACCTGGCGCGGATCGCCCGCGCCGACCGAGAGGCCGCCCGGGACACCTGGCGGGCCGCGCTGGCCGGCGTCGACGAGCGGACCCGCCTGGTGGAGGCCCCCGCCGCCGGACCGATCGAGCCCGCCCAGATCCGCGTCGAACTGCCCGAGCGCACCACCGCCCGGCTCACCGCCCGCGCCCGCGAACACGGCGTCACCCTGGGCACGGTCGTCCAGGCTGCCTGGGGCCTGCTGGTCTGCGGGCTCACCGGCCGCCAGGACGTCCTCTTCGGCACCACCGTCTCCGGCCGGGACGCGGCCGTGACCGGCATCGAGTCGATGGTCGGCCTCTTCATCAACACCCTGCCCACCCGGCTGAGCTGGACCCCGGCCGACACGCTCGGCACCGTCCTGGAACGCCTCCAGCGGGAGCAGAGCGCGCTCCTCGATCACCAGCACCTCGGCCTCGCCGAGATCCAGCGGGCCGCCGGCCACGCCGACGGCGGCGAACTCTTCGACACCCTCGTGGTGTTCGAGAACTACCCCGCCGAGGCGGACCTCACCGACCCGACCGGCACGGTCCGCCTGACCGGACACGCCTTCCACGACGCCGTGCACTATCCGCTGGCCCTGATCGTGAAGCCCGGCCGCCGCCTCGACCTGCGTCTGAAGCACCACGCGAACCGGGTCCCCGGCGCCGCGGCCGGGACCCTCGCCGACCGGCTCACCCGGATCCTGAACGCCCTCGCCGACGACACCGCCCGCCCGGTCACCGCCCTCAACCTGCTCACCGACGCCGAGCGCGGGCACCCCGAGGGCGCGCGTCACGCCGTACCCGCCACGACCCTGCCCGCCGCCGTCGCCGCGCAGACCGCGCGCACCCCCGACGCGACCGCCGTCGTCTTCGCTGACACCACCCTCACCTACGCCGAACTCGACGCCCGCGCCGAACGGCTGGCCCGGCGGCTGCGCGCCCGGGGCGCCGGGCCGGAACAGTTCGTCGCTGTCGCCGTACCGCGCTCGGCCGAGCTGATGGTGGCCCTGCTCGGGGTGCTCAAGTCGGGCGCCGGCTACCTGCCGGTCGACCTCGACCACCCGGCCGACCGCATCGCGTACATGCTGACCGACTCCGGAGCCCGGACCGTCGTCACCACCGCCCGGGACGCGGCACGGCTGCCGGGGACGGACGGACTGGACGTCCTGCACGTCGAGGCGGAGGACGACGACCCGGCGGACGTACCGCCGTCCGCGCCGCTCGGCCCCGACCACCCCGCCTACCTCATCTACACCTCCGGCTCCACCGGCCGCCCCAAGGGCGTCGTCGTCAGCCACCGCGCCATCGGCAACCGGCTGGCCTGGATGCAGGGCGCGTACCGGCTCGACAGCACCGACCGGGTGCTCCAGAAGACACCGGCCGGTTTCGACGTCAGCGTCTGGGAGTTCTTCTGGCCGCTGTGCGAGGGCGCCGCCGTCGTCCTCGCCGCTCCCGACGGACACCGCGACCCCGGCCACCTCACCCGCCTGATCCGGGCCGAGTCCGTCACGACCACGCACTTCGTGCCGTCCATGCTGGAGGCGTTCCTCGCCTCCCCCGAGGTGACCGCGGACCCGTCCTGGGCGGCCTCGCTGCGCCGCGTTTTCAGCAGCGGCGAGGGCCTGCCCGGACGGGCGGCCGCCCGCTGGCGCGAGCTGACCGGCGTACCCCTGCACAACCTGTACGGCCCGACCGAGGCCGCCGTCGACGTGACGCACCACGCCCACGACGGCACACCCGACACCACCGTGCCCATCGGCCGGCCCGTCTGGAACACCGGCCTCCGGGTCCTCGACGGCTGCCTGCGCCCGGTGCCTCACGGAGTCCCCGGTGAGCTGTACCTGACCGGGGTCCAGCTGGCCCGCGGCTACCACCGGCGGCCCGCCCTCACCGCCGGCCGCTTCGTCGCCGACCCCTACGCGACCACGCCCGGCGCCCGCATGTACCGCACCGGCGACCTGGTGCGCCGCCGCCCGGACGGCGTCCTCGAGTACCTGGGCCGCACCGACCGGCAGGTCAAGCTGCGCGGCAACCGCATCGAACCCGGCGAGATCGAGGCCGCGTTGATGCGGCACCCGGCGGTGGCGCGCGGTGCCGTCATCGTCCGCGACCAGCGTCTGGTGGCTTACGCGGTGCCCGCGTCCGGTGCCGTCGCCGACCCCGCCGAACTGCGCGCCGCCCTCGCGGAGGCGCTGCCCGCACCACTGGTCCCGGAGGCGTACGTCGTCCTCACCGACCTGCCGCTCACCCCCAGCGGCAAGCTCGACCAGGCCGCACTGCCCGCCCCCGGCACCGAGCGGGCCGTCCGCCGGGAGCCCGCGGGGCCGCTGGAGCGGCGGTTCACCGAGATCTTCGCGGCGGTCCTCGGCATCGACGACGTGGGACCGGACGACGACTTCTTCCGCCTCGGCGGCGACAGCATCAGCTCCATCGGCGTCGCCGGCCGGGCGCGCACGGCCGGCCTGGACCTCAGCCCCCGTGACGTCTTCACCCACCGGACCCCCGCCGCCCTCGCGGCCACCACCGGCACCGTCACCCGGGAAGAGCCCGCCCCCACGGCCGACCTCACCCTCAGCGACGCCGAACACGCGCGGATCCGCGCGCTCGCCGCCCCGGCGGCCGTCGCCGACGTCTGGCCGCTGGCCCCCCTCCAGGAGGGCCTGTTCTTCCACTCGGCCTACGACCAGGGCGCGTTGGACGTCTACACCGTCCACGAGACCTTCGACTTCGCCACCCGTCTGGACGGGGCCCGGCTGCGGGCCGCCGTCCGCACCGTCCTGGACCGCAACCCCGGGCTGCGCGCCGGCTTCACCAGCGACGGCCTGGACCAGCCGGTGCAGTTCATCGTCGAGTCCCCGGAGATCCCGCTCGAAGAGGTCGACCTCTCGCACCTCACGGGCGCGGAACAGGACCAGCGCGTAAGGGAGTTGACCGACGCCGAGCGGCACCGCCGGTTCGACCTGTCCGCGCCCCCGCTGTTCCGGCTGCTCCTGCTGCGCCTGGGCGCCGAGCGCGGCGACCGGCTGGTGATCGGCCGCCACCTGATCCTCTGGGACGGCTGGTCGGCCTGGCTGTTCCTGGACGAACTGTTCGCGCTGTACGAGACCGGCGGCGACGCCTCCGCGCTGCCCGGCCCCGGCAGCTACCGCGACTACCTGAGCTGGCTGGAGCGGCAGGACGACACGGCCGCCACCGCCGCCTGGCGCACCGCCCTGGCCGGCCTGGACGAACCCACCCTGCTCGCCCCGGCCGCGGCCGACGGCCTCGAACCGGTCATCCCCGACCAGCTCGACGTACGCCTGACTGCCGAACTCGGCGACCGGCTCCGGGAGACCGGCCGCGTCCACGGCCTCACCCTCAACACCCTCCTCAACGCCGCCTGGGGACTGACCCTGGCCTCCGCCACCGGCCGCCCCGACGTCGTGTTCGGCACCACGGTCGCCGGCCGGCCCAGCGAGGTCCACGACGTCGAGCACATCATCGGCCTCTTCCTCAACACCGTCCCCACCCGGATCGCCTTCGACCCCGCCGAGCCGGTCCTCGGACTGCTCCGCAGGATCCAGGGCGAACGCCTCGACCTGATGCCGTACGAGCACCTCAGCCTCGGTGTGCTCCAGGCCGAGACCGGCCACCGCAAGCTGTTCGACACCCTGTTCGTGCTGCGCGACAACGACACCGAGGACCGGCTGGCGGCCCTCGGCACCCGGCACGGCGCGCGGGCCGTCGCCAACGTCGACGCCACCCACTACCCGGCCAACCTCGTCGTCACCCCCGGCCACCGGATCGCGGTCACCCTCACCCACCGCCCCGACCTGGTCCCGGCGGACCGCGCCCAGGCCCTCCTGGACCGCTTCACCCTGCTCCTGGACCGCCTGACCGCCGACCTCACGGCACCCGTCGGTGCCCTGGACCCGCTGCTGCCTGCCGAGCACACGGCCCTGCGCGAGGAGTGGGCGGCGAGCCGGGTCCCCGGCCCCGAGGACACCGTCGCCGACCTGCTCGCGGCGCAGGCGGCCCGCACCCCCGACGCCCGCGCCCTGGTCTTCGGCGAGCACACCCTGACCTACGCCGAACTCGACGCGGCCGTGAACCGCACGGCCCGGCTGCTCATCGCGCGCGGCGCCGGACCCGAACGGGTCGTCGCCCTCGGCCTGCCGCGCTCCCTGGACATGGTGGTCGCCCTCTTCGCGGTGCTGCGCACCGGCGCCGCCTACCTGCCGCTGGAACTGGACCACCCGGCCGACCGGCTCTCCCTCATGCTCGCCGACGCCCGCCCGCTGCTGCTGCTCACCAACGCGGCCGTCTCCGCCACCCTGGACACCGGGACGGCCCGCGTACCGCTCGACGACCCGGCGGTCCGGGAGGAGCTGGCCGGACTGCCGGACACCCCCGTCCGCCGCCGCTTCAGCCTCGAACACCCCGCGTACGTCATCTACACCTCCGGTTCCACCGGCCGCCCCAAGGGCGTCGTCACCCCCTACCGGGGCCTCACCAACATGCGGCTCAACCACCAGAAGGAGGTCTTCGAACCGGCCGTCGCGTCGGCCGGCGGCCGGCGGCTGCGCGTCGCGCACACCGTGTCCTTCGCCTTCGACATGTCGTGGGAGGAGCTGCTCTGGCTGGTCGAGGGCCACGAAGTGCACGTCTGCGACGAGGAGTTGCGGCGCGACGCGGAGGCGCTGGCCGCCTACTGCGAGCACCACCGCATCGACGTCGTGAACGTCACCCCCACCTACGCCCGGCTCCTCATCGAGCAGGGCCTGCTGGAGGGCCACGTGCCGCCGCTCGTCCTGCTCGGCGGCGAGGCCGTCCCGGAGACGGTCTGGACGGCCCTGCGCGACACCGACGGCACCTACGGCTACAACCTGTACGGGCCGACCGAGTACACCATCAACACCCTCGGCGGCGGCACCCTCGACTCCGCCACCCCCACCGTCGGCAGGCCCATCCGCGGCACCCGCGCGTACATCCTGGACACCTGGCTGCGTCCGGTGCCCGACGGCGTGCCCGGCGAGCTGTACATCGCGGGCATCGGCCTGGCCCGCGGCTACCTCGGCCGGCCCGGCCTGACCGCCGAGCGGTTCGTCGCCGACCCGTTCGGCGCGCCCGGCGAGCGCATGTACCGCACCGGCGACCTGGTGCGCCGGAACCCCTGGGGGTCCCCCCGGCCGGAGGCTGGGGGAGGCAACCTCGACTTCCTCGGCCGCACCGACGACCAGGTCAAGATCCGCGGCTACCGCGTCGAACCCGGCGAGATCGAGACCGCCCTCAGCCGCCACCCGCTGGTCGCCCAGGCCGCCGTCGTGGTCCGCGACGAACGGCTCGTCGGCTACGTCGTGCCCGCCGGCGCCGACACCGGCGACCGCTCCGCCGCCGAGGCCGCACAGGTGGGGGAGTGGCAGGAGATCTACTCCGACGAGTACGAGGAGATCGGCACCGCCGTCTTCACCGAGCGGTACGACGGCTGGGACAGCTCCTACGACGGCCGGCCCATCCCCTTCGAGCAGATGCACGACTGGCGCGAGGCCACCCTCGACCGCATCCGCTCCCTGAACCCGCGCCGCGTCCTCGAGATCGGCGTCGGCTCCGGACTGCTGCTGTCCCGGCTCGCCCCCGAGGCCGAGGAGTACTGGGCGACCGACTTCGCCGCCCCCGTCATCCGCAAGATCGGCGCCGAACTCCGCGCCCGGGACCCGGAGCTGGCGGCCAGGGTCGAACTGCGCTGCCGGCCCGCCGACGACCTGACCGGCCTGCCCGCCGGCCACTTCGACACGATCGTCGTCAACTCCGTCATCCAGTACTTCCCGAGCATCGACTACCTCACCGCCGTCATCCACGGCGCCATGGCACTGCTCGCGCCCGGCGGCACCCTGTTCGTGGGCGACGTCCGCAACCTGCGGCTCGCCCGCACCTTCCACACCGAGATCCAGCGCGCCCGGGGCACGGCGGAGGCCGAGCTGGCCGGGGCGGTGGAGCGCGGGCTCCGCCTGGAGAAGGAACTCCTCGTCGACCCCGACTACTTCACCACCCTCGGATACGGGGCCGACCTGCGCACCAAGCGCGGCCGGCACCACAACGAACTGACCCGGCACCGCTACGACGTCGTCCTGTACGCGGGCGACCCCGACATCCACCTGGCCGACGCCCCGGCCGTCGAGTGGGGCACCGCGCACACCGTGGGCGAACTCGCCCGGGGCGCCCTGACCTCCGGAGCCGTCGGACAACTGCTGCGCGACGCCGGGGAACCGGCCGCCCGCGTCGGCGGACGCCCGCGCTCCGGGCCCCCCGCCGCCGTGCGCGTCACCGGCATCCCCGACGGCCGCCTCCGCGCGGACGGCATCGACCCCGAGACCCTGCACGCGCTCGGCGCCGACGCCGGACACCGGGTCCTCACCACCTGGTCCGCGGAGACCGGGACGTACGACGCCGTGTTCCTGAGCGCGGGACACCGCCTCACCGGCGGCCTGTTCCGCCCCGGCGGCGGCACCGCCCCCTACGCCAACGACCCCACCGCCGCGCGTGAGACCGGCGCCCTGGTCCGGCGGCTGCGCGCGGACCTCGGCCGGGAGCTGCCCGAGTACATGGTCCCGGCCGCCTTCGTCACCGTCGACGGACTGCCGATGAACGCCAACGGCAAGCTCGACGTCCGCGCCCTGCCGGACGCCGAACCCGCCGTCGCCCTCGGCGGCGGACGCGGCCCGCGCACCCCGCGGGAGGAGGTGCTGTGCCGGCTGTTCGCGGAGGTGCTGGGGCTGCCCGAGACCGGTGCGGAGGACGACTTCTTCGACCTCGGCGGCCACTCCCTGCTCGCCACCCGGCTGGTCAGCCGCGCCCGCACCGAACTGGGCGCCGAACTCGCCATCCGTGACCTCTTCGAGGCCCCCACGCCCGCCCGGCTCGCCGCCCGGGTCGGCGAGGCCGGTCCGGCCCGGCCGCCCGTCACCCCGGTGACCGACCGCCCCGACCGCGTCCCGCTGTCCCCGGCGCAGCGCCGGCTGCTGCTCGTCGAGCAGATCACCGGCAGCGGCGTCGCCTACAACTACCCGCTGGTCTTCCGGCTGCGCGGCGACCTCGACACCGGGGCCCTGCGCACCGCCCTGCGGGACGTGGCGGCCCGCCACGAGGCCCTGCGCACCGTGTTCCCGGTCCACGCCGGCGAGCCGTACCAGCGGATCGTTCCCGCCGGGGACGCGGCACCGGTCCTCACCGTCGCCGACACCACCGAGGACGCGCTGCCCGCGCTGGTCCGGTCGGCCCAGCGCCGCCCCTTCGACCTGACCACCGAACTCCCGTTGCGCTGCGAGGTGTTCCGGCTCGCCGCCGACGACCACGTGGTGGCCGTCGTCCTGCACCACATCACCACCGACGAGTGGTCCGACCGCCCCTTCCTCACCGACCTCGGCACCGCCTACGCGGCCCGCCGCACGGGCACCGCCCCGGCCTGGGCGCCGCTGCCCGTGCAGTACGCCGACCACACCCTCTGGCAGCGGGACCTGCTGGCCGCCACGGGCGAGGCCCAACTCGCCCACTGGACCGACGCCCTGCGCGGCCTGCCGGACGAACTGCCGCTGCCCACCGACCGGCCGCGCCCCGCCGAGCCGACCGGCCGGGCCGGCAAGGTCCGCCTGGAACTGCCCGCCGCCACCGGCCGGGCCCTGCGCGACCTCACGGCCACCACCGGCACCAGCCTGTTCATGGTGTTCCAGGCCGCCACCGCGGCCCTGCTGCACCGGCTCGGCGCGGGTGACGACATCCCGCTCGGCGCCCCCGTCGCGGGCCGCACCGACGACGCCCTCACCGACCTGGTCGGCTTCTTCGTCAACACCCTGGTCCTGCGCACCGACCTGTCCGGCGACGAACTGACGTTCCGGGAACTCCTGGGCCGAGTACGGGAGTCGTCGCTGTCCGCCTTCGAGTACCAGGACCTGCCCTTCGACCGGGTGGTGGAGGCCCTCAACCCGCCCCGGACGGCCGGCCGCAACCCGCTGTTCCAGGTCATGATCGGCCACCACCACCGGCCCGGCGGCGACCCCGACGTCCTGGGCCTGGCCACCGAGTGGTTCGACATGGACACCGGCCAGGCCAAGTTCGACCTGCACTTCACCTACGTCGACGAGTCCGACCGCGTGCTGCTGCTCCTGGAGTACGCCACCGACCTCTTCGACGCCGGCACCGCCACCCGGCTGGCGGACCGCGCGGCACGGCTCCTGGCACAGGTCGCCGCCGAACCCCACCTGCGGATCCGGGACCTGGACGTCCTCGCCGAGGACGAGCGGACCGACGTCCTCACCCGCTGGAACGCCACCTGGCACCCGCTGCCGCCCACCACCCTGCCCGAGCTGTTCCGGGACCAGGCCGCCCGCACCCCCGACGCCACCGCCCTCGTCTTCGGGGAACAGCGGCTCACCTACGCCCAGTTGGACGCCCGGGTCGAGCGCACCGCCCGCGTCCTGGCGGGTCTCGGCGCGGGCCCCGAGCGCACCGTGGCCGTCGCCCTGCCGCGCTCGGCGGACCTCGTCGTCGCCCTGCTCGCCGCGCACCGCGCCGGTGCCGCCTATCTGCCGCTGGACCCGGACTACCCGGCCGGCCGGCTCGCCCTCATGGTCGAGGACGCCCGTCCGGTCTGCGTGATCCGTGACGCCCTGCCCACCGGCCCCGAGGGCGCGCTGCCCACGTCGTACGACCCGCGCCACCCGGCCTACGTCATCTACACCTCCGGCTCCACCGGCCGCCCCAAGGGCGTCGTCGTCCCGCACGAGGGCATCGTCAACCGTCTGTCGTGGATGCAGGACGCGTACGGCCTCACCGCCGAGGACCGGGTGCTGCAGAAGACGCCGTCGAGTTTCGACGTGTCGGTGTGGGAGTTCTTCTGGCCGCTGATCACCGGCGCCACCCTGGTCGTCGCCCGTCCCGAGGGCCACCGCGACCCCGCGTACCTGGCCGCGCTGATCCGCGAACAGGACGTCACCACCGTCCACTTCGTGCCCTCCATGCTCCAGCTCTTCCTGGAGGAGCCGACCGCCGCCGGCTGCTCCGCCCTGCGCCGCGTGCTGTGCAGCGGGGAGGCGCTGCCGGCCGCCCTCGCCCGCCGCTTCCACCAGACGCTCGACGCCGGACTGCACAACCTGTACGGCCCCACCGAGGCCTCCGTCGACGTGACCGCCGTCGCGATCACCCCGGACGCGACGACCGTCCCCATCGGCCGCCCGGTGTGGAACACCCGCCTGTACGTCCTCGACGCCGGGCTGCGCCCGGTGCCGCCCGGCGTCCCGGGCGAGCTGTACCTGGCCGGCGTCCAACTGGCCCGCGGCTACCTGGACCGGCCCGGGCTGACCGCCGAACGGTTCGTCGCCGACCCCTTCGGCCCCGCCGGCGGCCGGATGTACCGTACGGGCGACCTGGCCCGCTGGACGCCGGACGGCACGGTCGAGTACCTGGGCCGCACCGACGACCAGGTGAAGGTGCGCGGCTTCCGCGTCGAGCCCGGCGAGGTCGAGGCCGTGCTCGCCGCCCACCCGGCCGTCGCGCACGCCACGGTCGCCGTCCGCGACCAGACCCTGGTGGCCTACGTCGTCCCCGACGCGGGCCCGGTGGTGGACGCGACAGCCCTGCGCGCCCACGCCACCGCCGCACTCCCCGCCCACATGGTCCCGGCCGCCTACGTCACCCTCGACGCGCTGCCCCTCACCCCGAACGGCAAGCTCGACCGCAAGGCCCTGCCCGCCCCCGAGTTCACCGCCGCCGGCGACGGCGCCCCGCCCCGCACCCCGCGCGAGGAGATCATCGCCGCCCTGTTCGCCGACGTCCTCGGCCTCGAACGGATCGGTGTGGACGACGACTTCTTCGCCATCGGCGGCCACTCGCTGCTCGCCATGCGCCTGGTCAGCCGCATCCGCACCACACTCGGCGCCGGCCTCACCGTCCGCGCCGTCTTCGAGGCGCCCACGGTGGCCCGCCTCGCCGCCCGCACCGGCACCCCCGCCGGGACCAGGCCCGCGCTCGCCGCCCCACGCCCGCGCCCCGAACCGCTGCCGCTCTCCTCCGCGCAACGCCGGCTCTGGCTGCTCTCCCAGGTCGACCGCGCGAGCACGGCCTACAACCTGCCCTCGGCCTGGCGGCTCACCGGAGCCCTCGACCGGGACGCCCTCCAGGCCGCGCTGAACGACGTGGCCGCCCGGCACGCCCCGCTGCGGACCGTCTTCCCGGCCGTCGACGGAGTCCCGCACCAGCACGTCCTGGACCCGGCACGAATCCAGGTGCCCCTGGAGAGCGCCGCGTTCGAGGACCTTGCCGCGAAGTCCCGCCACGTCTTCGACCTGGCGCGCGAACTCCCCCTGCGCGCAACCCTGTTCGGCATCGGACCCGACGAGCACGTGCTGCTGCTCCTGCTGCACCACATCGCGACCGACGAGTGGTCCGACCGCCCCCTTCTCGCCGACCTCGCCACCGCCTACGCGGCCCGCAGCACCGGCCGGGCCCCCGACTGGGCGCCGCTGCCCGCCAGTTACACCGACTACACGCTCTGGCAGCGCGACCTGCTGGCCGCGGCCGAACCCGGACTCCTCGCCCACTGGACCGAGGCCCTGCGCGGACTGCCCGCCGAGCTGAACCTGCCGACCGACCGGCCCCGTCCCGCCGAGCCCACCGGCCGTGGCGGCACCACCGGCTTCACCGTCCCGCCCGCCCTGGCCGGCGCCCTGCGAGGCCTCGCCCGCGAGCACGGCGTCAGCATGTTCATGGTGGCCCAGGCCGCCGTGGCCGCCCTGCTGCACCGGCTCGGCGCCGGCGAGGACATCCCGCTCGGCGCCCCCGTGTCGGGCCGCGCCGACGAGACCCTCGAAGACCTGGTCGGCTTCTTCGTCAACTCCCTGGTCCTGCGCACCGACCTGACCGGCGACCCCACCTTCGCCGAACTGCTCGCCCGCGTCCGGGACACCGACCTCGCCGCCTACGAACACCAGGACCTGCCCTTCGAGCGGCTGGTGGAGGCCCTCAACCCGGAACGCTCCCTCGCCCGGCACCCGCTGTTCCAGGTGATGGTCGTCCACCTCGCGGAACAGGGCGACGGCCTGGTGCTGCCCGGCCTCGCCGTCCGCCGGGAGACCGTCGGCCAGGACAGCGCCAAGTTCGACCTCGGCTTCGACTTCGTGGAGCGCGGCGAGCAGATCGACGGCTGGATCGAGTACAGCGCCGACCTCTTCGACGAGCGCACCGCCGAACTCCTCGCCCGCCGCCTCGAGTCACTGCTCGCCCAGGTCGCCGCCGACCCCGCACGGCGCGTCTCCGGCCTCGACGTCCTGCGCGACGAGGAACACGCGCTGGTCCTCACCGGCTGGAACGCCACCGGGCACCCGCTGCCGCCCACCACCTTGCCCGAGCTGTTCCGCGCCCAGGCGGCCCGCACCCCCGAAGCCACGGCACTCGTCTTCGAGGGCACCGCGCTCAGCTACGCCGAACTCGACCTGCGGGTGGAGCGGCTCGCCAGGACCCTCGCCGGGCACGGCGCCCGCGCCGAGGCCACGGTCGCCGTCGCCCTCCCGCGCTCCGTCGCCCTCGTGGTCACCCTGCTCGCCGTGCACCGCGCGGGCGCCGCCTACCTGCCCCTCGACACCGGCCACCCGGCCGAGCGGCTGGCGTACACGCTCACCGACGCCCGCCCCGTCTGCCTGGTCACCGCCGACGGCGTCGCCCTCCCGGACACCGGCGTGCCCCGCCTCACGGTGGCCGCCGACGGCACCCCCGAGCACCCGGCCGACGCCCCGCTGCCCACCGCCCCCGACCCGCGCCACCCCGCCTACGTCATCTACACCTCCGGCTCCACCGGCCGCCCCAAGGGCGTCTGCGTCCCCCACGAGGCGATCGCCAACCGGCTGCTGTGGATGCAGGACACCTATCGGCTCACCGCCGGGGACCGGGTGCTGCAGAAGACGCCGTCGAGTTTCGACGTGTCGGTGTGGGAGTTCTTCTGGCCGCTCGTCACCGGCGCGACCCTGGTCGTGGCCCGCCCCGAGGGCCACCAGGACCCCCGGTACCTGGCCGGACTGATCCGCCGCGAGCAGATCACCACGGCCCACTTCGTGCCGTCGATGCTGCGCGCCTTCCTCGACGAGCCCACCGCCGCCGGCTGCACCACCCTCCGCCAGGTGATGTGCAGCGGCGAGGCCCTGCCCGCGGCGCTGGCCGCCCGCTGCGGTCTGGTCCTGCCGGACAGCCGCCTGCACAACCTGTACGGCCCCACCGAGGCCGCCGTCGACGTCACCGCCCACGAGGTGCCCGCCGACCCGGTCACCGTGCCGATCGGCCGCCCGGTGTGGAACACCCGCGCCCAGGTGCTCGACGCCCACCTGCGTCCGGTGCCGCCCGGCGTGGCCGGCGAACTGTACCTGGCGGGCGTCCAGCTGGCCCGCGGCTACCTGGACCGGCCAGGGCTGACCGCCGAGCGGTTCACCGCCGACCCGTACGGCCCGGCGGGCAGCCGCATGTACCGCACGGGCGACCTGGCCCGCTGGACGGCGGACGGCGAGCTCCAGTACCTCGGCCGCACCGACGACCAGGTCAAGCTGCGCGGCTTCCGCGTCGAGCCCGGCGAGATCGAGACCGTGCTCGCCGGGCACCCCGGCGTCGCCCACGCGACCGTGCTCATGCGCGCGGACCGCCTCGTGGCGTACGTCGTCCCGGCCGCCGGAGCCACCGCCGACCCCGCGGCGCTGCGCGCGCACACCGCGGCCGCCCTGCCCGACCACATGGTCCCGGCCGCCGTGATCGTCCTCGACGCCCTGCCGCTCACCCCCAACGGCAAGCTGGACCGCCGGGCCCTGCCCGAGCCCGACTTCGCCGCCGAGGTCACCGGCACCCGGCCGCGCACCCCGCTGGAGGAGACCCTCGGCGTCCTCGTCGCCGAGGTGCTCGGCCTCGAACGGGTCGGTGCGACCGACGACTTCTTCGCCCTCGGCGGGGACAGCATCGCTGCCATGCAGCTGGTCGCGCGGGCCCGCGCCGCCGGCCTCGCGTTCAGCCCGCGCGACGTGTTCCGGCACAGGTCGGTCGCCGGACTCGCCGCCGTGACGACGACGGCCGCCTCCGAGGAGCGGGGCGAGGACACCGACCTGCTCGACCTCGCCGACGCCGAGCGCGCCGAACTCGCCGGCCTGCCCCCCGGCACCGACGTGCTGCCCGTTACCCCGCTCCAGGCCGGGCTCCTCTTCCACGCGGCCGTGGACGCCGGCGACGACGGCCCGGACGTCTACACCGTCCAGGTCTCCTACGACCTCGAAGGGCCCCTGGACGCCGACCGGCTGCGGGCCGCGGGACAGAGCTTGCTCGACGCCCACGAGAACCTGCGCGGCGGCTTCCGGTACCTGTCCAGCGGGCGGCCCGTGGCCGTCGTACCGCGCACCGCCGTGCTGCCCTGGCGGCAGCTCGACCTCACCGGGCGACCGGGGGAGTGGAACCGGCTGCTGGAGCGGGAGCGGCGCCGCTTCGACCCGGAACAACCGCCGCTGCTACGGCTGTTGCTGGCCCGGGTCGGCCCCGACCGGCACCGGCTGGTCCTCTCCCACCAGCATCTGCTCCTCGACGGCTGGTCGCTGCCGCTGCTCACCGCAGAGCTGTGGACCCGCTACGAGGGCCGCACCCCGGCCCCGCCCGCCCCGTACCGCGCCCATCTGCGGCTGCTGGCCGCCCAGGATCCGGCCGTCTCCGCCGCCGCCTGGTCCGAGGCCCTCGCCGGCCTCGCCGAACCCACCCGGCTCGCACCCGCCGACCCCGACCGGACGGCCACCGTCCCGGGCACCCACACCGTGGAACTGGCCGCCGACCGCACCGCGGCGCTGGAGGCGTTCGCCCGCCGCCGGGGCGTCACCGTCAACACCCTGGTACAGGCGGCCTGGGGCGTGCTCCTCGGCCGGCTCACCGGGCGCGACGACGTGGTGTTCGGCGCCACCGTCGCCGGACGCTCACCCGAACTGCCCGGCTCCGAGGCGATGATCGGCCTGTTCATCAACACGCTCCCGGTCCGGGTGCGGATCCGCCCCGAGGAGAGCACCGCCGCCCTGCTGGCACGGCTCCAGGACGAGCAGTCCCGGCTCATCGCCCACCAGCACCTCGGCCTCGCCGACATCCAGCGCGCCGCCGGACTCGGTGAACTCTTCGACACCCTCGTGGTGTTCGAGTCGTACCCGGTGGCGGAGCGCGACCAGGCGAGCGGGGACGCGCCGCGCGTCACCGTCCGCGACCACGCCGACTCCACGCACTACCCGCTGGCCTGGGCCGTGGAACCCGCCGAACGGCTGCGGGTGACCGCCGAGTTCCGCCCCGACCTGTTCGACGCGGCCACCGTACGGCGGATCACGGACGCCCTGACCGCTGTCCTCACCGGCATGGCCGCCGACCCGGACCGTCCCGTCGGCCGCCTCGACCTGCTCGGCCCGGAGGACCGGGGCACCGTCCTGGAGACCTGGAACGACACCGCGCTGCCGGCCGCCGAACGCCTCGGTACGGTCCCGGCGCTGTTCGCCGCGCAGGTCGCCGCCACCCCGGACGCGATCGCCGTCACCGACGGCCGCACCACCTGGACCTTCGCCGAACTCGACGCCCGCAGCAACGAGTTGGCGCGCGTCCTGGCCGGACAAGGCGCCGCCCCCGAGCGGCTGGTGGCCCTCGCCCTGCCCCGCACCGCCGATCACATCGCCGCCATCCTCGCCGTGATGAAGGCCGGCGCCGGCTACCTGCCCCTCGACCCCGGCCTGCCCGCCGGCCGCGTCACCGCCCTGCTCGCCGACGCCCGCCCGGTCCTGGTCCTCGCCACCTCCGACACCGCCACCGGCCTGCCCGCCGGCGACACCCCCGTCCTCCTCCTGGACACCCCGACGGACGGCCTGCCCCAGGCCGAACCCACCGCCCCCGGCCCCGACCACCCCGCCTACGTCATCCACACCTCCGGCTCCACCGGCCGCCCCAAGGGCGTCGTCGTCACCCAGCGCGGGCTCGCCAACCTCTTCCACAGCCACCGCCACGACCTGCACGACCTCGCGAAGGACCGCACCGGCCGCCGCCGGCTGCGCGTCGCCCACGCCTGGTCGTTCGCCTTCGACGCCTCCTGGCAGCCGCAGCTGTGGCTGCTCGACGGACACGCCCTGCACATCGCCGACGACGACACCCGCCGCGACCCCGAACTCCTCGCCGCCTTCGTCCGCGCACAGGACATCGACTTCATCGAGGTCACCCCCTCCCTGCTGGCCCGGATGGCGGACAGCGGGCTGATCGGACCCGACGGCGACTGCCCGCTCGCGCTGGTCGGCTTCGGCGGCGAGGCCGTGCCCGAGTCGCTGTGGCAGCGGCTGGCCGCGCTCCCGGACACCGAGGCGGTCAACCTGTACGGCCCCACCGAGGCCACCGTCGACGCCCTCGTCGGCCGGGTCCGCGACAGCGCCCGCCCGGTCGTCGGACGACCCGTCCACCACTCCCGCGCCTACGTCCTGGACACCGCCCTGCGCCCGGTCCCGCCCGGTGTCACCGGCGAGCTGTACCTGTCAGGACCGGGACTGGCCCGCGGCTACCTGGGCCGGCCGGACCTCACCGCCGAACGCTTCGTCGCCGACCCCTTCGGGGTGCCGGGGACGCGGATGTACCGCACCGGCGACCTGGCCCGCTGGACCGAGGACGGCCTGCTGGAGTTCGCCGGACGCACCGACGACCAGGTCAAGATCCGCGGCTACCGCGTCGAACTCGCCGAGATCGAGGCAGCGTTGGACACCCATCCGGCCGTCGCCCGGACCGTCGTAGTGGCCCGCGAACACCGCCCCGGGGTACGGCAGCTGATCGCGTACGCCGTCGCCGCGGGCGCCGCGGGCGCCGCGGGTGCTGCGGGTGCTGCGGGCGCTTCGGGCGCCACGGGGGCGGAGCTGCGGGCGCACGCCGCGGCCGTCCTGCCCGACTACATGGTCCCGGCCGCCGTCGTCGTCCTGGACAGGCTGCCGCTGCTGTCCAACGGCAAGCTGGACCGGGCCGCCCTGCCCGCCCCGGACTTCACCGCCGTGGGCGGCGGCCGCGCCCCGGAGAACGACACCGAGCGCGCCCTGCGCGCCCTGTTCGCGGACGCCCTCGGCATCCCCGCCGAGGCGATCGGCACCGACGACGACTTCTTCGCCTTCGGCGGGGACAGCATCGTCGCCATGCAGCTCGTCGCCCGCGCCCGCTCCGGCGGCCTGCGGATCACACCCCGGCAGGTCCTCCAGCACCGTACCGTCGCCGCCCTGGCCGCCGTCGCCGTGCCGCTGGGCGCGCGGGACCGGCGCGCCGCCCACGACGACGGCACGGGCGGCGTGCCGCTCACCCCGATCATGCGGGCCCTGCTCGACCGCGGCGGCCCGCTCGCCGCCTACCACCAGGCGGCCCTCCTGCGCACCCCGGCCGACCTGACCGGACCCGGCCTGCTGGCCGTGCTCGGCGCCCTCGCCGGACGCCACGACATGCTGCGCGCCCGGCTCGTACGCGAACCGGAGCCCGCCCTGTGGGTGCCGGCCGCGCGGGACACCGACGTACGGACCTGGCTCACCCGGGTCGACGTACGGGACGCCGCCGACGAGACCGCGCTGCGGGCCGCCGTCACCCGGCACGGTGAGACGGCGCTGCGCCAACTCGACCCCGAGACGGGGGCGATGGTGCGGGCGGTCTGGTTCGACACCGGCCCCGGCCGGCCGGGTCGGCTGCTGCTCCTCGTCCACCACCTGGTGGTCGACGGCGTCTCCTGGCGCGTACTGCTGCCCGACCTGGCCGGCGCCTGGGCGGCCGTCCGGGGCGGCCGAGCCCCCGAACCGGCGCCCGTGGAGCTGTCGTTCGGCCGCTGGTCGCGGCTGCTCGGCGCGCGGGCGCTCGACCCGGCCACCGAGGACGAGCTGTCCTGGTGGCACGCGGTCCTCGCCCCCGGCGCCGAACTGCCGCTGCCCCGCCCGCTCGACCCCGCGCGGGACACCGTCGCCACCACCCGCCACCTGTCCCTCACCCTGCCCGCCGACGTCACCGGCCCGCTGCTGAGCCGGGCCCCGGCCGCCTTCGGGGCGAGCGTCAACGACGTGCTGCTCACCGCGTTCGCGCTGGCCGTGGGCGAGTGGCGGGCGGCCCGGACGCCGGGCGGCACGACGGCCGGCGGGCCCGTGCTGGTCGACCTGGAGGGCCATGGCCGTGCGGAGGACCTCGCGGGCGCCGCCGACCTGTCCCGAACGGTCGGCTGGTTCACCAGTGTCGTCCCGGTCCGGCTCGACCCGGGCACGGCCGGCGCCCCGGCCGGCGGCCCCGCCCTGGACTCGGCGGTGGCCCGGATCCGCGACCACCTCACCGCCCTGCCCGCCGCCGGCATCGGCCACGGCCTGCTCCGCCACCTGAACCCCGGGACCGGTCCGCGCCTCGCCGAACTCGGCAAGCCGCAGATCGAGTTCAACTACATGGGCCGCTTCGGCCGCCCCGAAGCCGCCGACTGGTCCTACGCCCCCGAGGAGGACGCCGCCGACCTCGAAGCCGACCCGGGCATGCCGATGTCCCACGCGCTCACCCTGAACGCGCTCACCGAGGACCGTCCCGCCGGACCGGAACTCAGCGCCCACTGGGCGTACGCGGCCGGACTCCTCACCGAGGACGAGGTACGGGAGCTGGCCGAGAGCTGGTTCCGGGCGCTGACCGCGCTGGTGCGCCGCGCGGACGAACTGAACTGACCACCACCGCACACCGACCGACCCACCCCGCCACCCCTGACCGATCCACCACGCCACCCTGACCGAGCACCGCACCGACCGGAAGGCAAGGACCCGCTGACATGAGCAACCCGTTCGAGAACCCCGACGGCGTCTACACCGTCCTCGTCAACGACGAGGGCCAGCACAGCCTGTGGCCCGACTTCGTGGACGTACCGGCAGGCTGGACGGTCGTCCACGGACCGGCGGGCCGGCAGGAGTGCCTGGACCACATCGAGGCCAACTGGACGGACCTGCGGCCCAGGAGCCTCGTCGAAGGCGCCTGACACACGGAAGCGGGGGCCGATCCCGGATCGGCCCCCGCTTCCCCGCTTCCCGCTTCTCCGCGTGGACTACGCGGCGGGCTGCGCCACCTTCGTCGAGGCCTTGCCGTCCACCGCCGCCGCCAGCTGCGGCACCAGACGGTCCAGCACGTAGGGGATGCTCAGCACGGTCGACAGGGACACCGCGTTACCGTAGTCGCTGGTCTCCTTGATGAAGACCTCACGCCCCTGCTTCACCACGTTCAGGTCGGCGTAGACCTTGTCGGCGTGCAGCTTGGCGACCGCCGTGGTGGTGTCCGGCACGATCCACACGTCCACGTCCTGGTCGAGCAGGTCGAAGCGCTCCTTGCTGATGTTGGCGCCGAACTGGTCCCCGATCACCTTGTCGAGGTCCTTCGGCAGCGAGAAGCCCAGGTCGGACAGGAGCCGGGAGCGCGGGTCCTCACTGCCGTAGACGAACGTGCCCTCGTACGGCGTCGCCATGACGGCGCTCGCGCCGGCGAACTCCGGGTGCGCCTTCCCGGCCGCCGCGAACCTGGCCTCGACCCCGGCCACCAGCGTCTTGGCCTGGTCCGCCTTGCCGAGCGCCTGTCCGATCTCCTCGGTCTGCCGCTGCCACGGCACGCCGTAGTCGTTGTACTGCCCGGGCTGGGCGACGACCGGCGCGAACTTCGACAGGCTCTCGTACTGGGCCTTGGTCAGCCCCGAGTAGACGGCGAGGATCAGGTCCGGCCGCAGGGCGGCGATCTTCTCCACCTGGGGCCCGGTCCCGGTGTCCTTCAGCACGGTCGGCGCCGCCGCGCCGCCCAGCTTGTCCTGCGCCCACGGCCCGATCGCGCCCTTGTAGCCGCCGAGCCACTCGGTGGTGCCGACCGGCACCTTGCCGAGGGCGAGGACGGCGTCCTGGTCGGTGAGGCCGACGGTCACGATCCGCTTGGGCTCGGACTTGATCGTCGTACTGCCGTACTTGTGGGCGATCGTCACGGGGAAGGCGCCGGCGGACGCGGAGGAGCCCGAACCGCCGGCCGCGGACGAGCCGGAGCCGTCCCCGGAGTCGGAGGAGCCGCAGGCGACCGCGGTCGCCGCGAGCAGGAGTACGGAGGCGAGCAGACCGGTGAGCCTGGAGACTCTGGTGGCGCGGGGCATCGGGTGATCCTTCTGTTCTTCGGCGACGGGTCCTGTACGTGCGGGAGGTCAGGCGGGGGTGTCGGCGGTGGCCGGTTCCCCGGCGGGAGTGTCCGCGGTGGCCGCGGGGGCGCGGTGGTCCGTCCAGGCGCGCCACAGGGCCGCGTACCGGCCCCCGGCTGCCAGGAGTTCGTCGTGGGTGCCCTCCTCCTCGACCCGGCCGCCGTCCATGAGGACCACCCGGTCGGCGGTGGCGGCCTGGCTCAGCCGGTGGGCCACGACCAGTGCCGTACGGCCCCGGAGCGCCCGTTCGGCGGCCTTGTCGAGCAGCCGGGCGCCCGAACTGCCGGCCTCCGCGGTCGCCTCGTCCAGCACGACGACCGGAGGATCCGCCAACAGCAGCCGGGCCAGCGCCAGTTGCTGGGCCTGGTCGGCGGTCAGGCGGTGGCCGCCGTCGCCGACGACCGTGTCGAGACCCTCCGGCAGCGCCTCGGCCCAGCCGAGGGCGCCCACCGTGGCCAGCGCCTCCCGCAGCTCCCTGTCGGCCGCCTCGGGGCGGGCCAGCCGCAGGTCGTCGGCGAGCGGTCCCGCGAAGACGTGCACCTCCTGGGTGACGAGGCCCACCAGACCGCCGGCGGCGTCCGGTTCGGCGCCGCCGACGTCGACCCGGCCGGCCTGCGGACGGTGCAGTCCGGCCACCAGCTTGGCGAGGGTCGTCTTGCCCGCCCCGGTGGTGCCGACCAGCGCGACCCGCTCCCCGGGCCGCACCTCGAGGCCGACGCCGTGCAGGACCGGGCGGCCGGGCACATAGGCGTGCGTGACTTTGGTGACGGTCACGGCGTGCGGGCCCGGCGCGGCGGCCGTACGACCGTCCGGGTCCGCGGCGGCCGCGGGCTCGTCGACCACCCCGACCAGGCGGGCCAGTCCCGCGGTCGCCGACTGGGCGTCGTCGAGCAGCACGAGCGCGGTGTTGACCGGCCCGAAGAGGCTGTGGAAGTACAGCGCGGCGGCCGTCGCCGTACCGACCGAGGCGGATCCGGACCGCACCAGCAGGAACCCGGTCACCAGTACGGCGGCGAGACCCAGGTACTCCGCGATGTGCAGCCTGCTGTAGAAGCGCAGCACCAGCCGCACTCCGCGCATGGTCAGCTCCACCGCCGTCCGCGAGCGCTCGGCGACCCGGCGGGCGTGGCCGTCCTGCAGCCGGTACGCCCGGACCGTCCGGGCCCCGCCGATGGTGTCCAGCAGCTGCTGTTGCTGCGCCCCGGTGGCGATCCGCTCCCGCGCGTACAGGGGCACGGCGTTGCGGACGTACCAGCGCGCGGTGTGCGCCTGTACCGGCACGGCGACCAGTGCCGCCAGCAGGAACCGCCAGTCCAGCAGGGCGAGGGCGCCCAGGGTCAGCACGATCGACAGGGCGGAGCGGGCCAGTTCCGGCAGGGCGCCGCGGACCGCGTCGGCGACCCGGGAGACGTCGCGGGTGACCCGGGCGTTGAGATCGCCCGAGCCCGCCCGCTCCAGCCGCTCCAGCGGCAGCGACAGCGCGCGTGCCACGAACAGTTCGCGCAGCCGGGCGAGCGCGGTCTCGCCGAGCCGGGAGACCAGGGACATGCCCAGCGCGGTCGTGACGCCCTGGACCAGGGCGACCCCGGCGAGCGCGAGCACCGGCCAGGTGAGCGCGGCGGGGGAGCGGTGCTCCGTGACCACGTCGACGATGTGCCCGAGCAGCGGCTGGGTGAGCAGCCCGACGGCCGTGGCGACCACCAGCGTGCCGAAGCCGGCGACCGCCAACGCCCGCTGCGGCCACAAGAGTTCACGCACGACGGCCCGGGTACGGACAGCGGAGGCCGTAGGCAACAGATCCGGCCCACCGCTTGGCCCGGCACCCGCGCCCGGCCCGGCACCCGCGCCCGGCCCGGCACCCGCGCCCGGCCCGGCACCCGCGCCCGGCCCGGCACCACC
>NZ_JAKQYH010000024.1:0-74871 GCF_022343545.1 Streptomyces arenae | reverse complement strand
AGCCCCCGGCCCGCCCCCCAGCCCCCGGCCCGCCCGTCGCCCGGCGGCCCGTGCGGCGGGAAACCCGGTGGCCGTCGTCCGGGCGGGGGCCTAACGTGCCGCTGTGCGCGAGAAGCTGAGGGTGGCGGCCTACGCCGTGTGCGTCCGTGACGGACAGATCCTGCTCGCCCGGTCACCCGCCCCCGACGGCACGCCCGAATGGGTGCTGCCCGGCGGTGGCATGGACCACGGCGAGGACCCCTACGACACCGTCCGCCGCGAACTCATGGAGGAGACCGGCTACCGCATCGAGGTGACCGGCCTGCTCGGCATCGACTCCTTCCGGCAGCGCTTCGTCCGCGGCACCCTGCTGTCCCGCACCACCGACCACCACGGCGTGCGGATCGTCTACAGCGGCGAGATCGTCGGCGGCGAACTGCGCCACGAGGTCGGCGGTTCCACCGACATGGCCGCCTGGCACGGCCTGGACGCGGTGGCGGACCTGAGGCGCGTCCGGCTGGTCGACGTCGCCCTGCGGCTGTGGCGGGAGAAGCCGGCCGCCGGGCGGTTCGCACAGGAGCAGTCGTAAGGTCCAAGGACCCTCCCCTACCCGCGCAGATGAACGCGGAGTAGCCGGACTCCGGCCGTCCGCAATCCGGTCCATGACCGGTCCCCACCTCCCCTGATCCACGTACGGTGATCGGCGCTGCGCGTTGCCGCCGCGTTCACGCGCAGGTCATCCCCGGTGCCAACGATCCAGAGTGAGCGGGAAGTTCGCGGAAGCGATCGCCCGCGACCACTGCCGACGCGTTCGTACTCGGGGAGATCGCGCCATGTCGCGCATACGCTCTGTCGCCACCTCCGCGGCCCACAAGGGCCGCGAGGCACTGGAGATCAACCGCCGTACCGTGCTCACCGCCGCCGGAGCCGTCTCGCTCTCCGCGGGCGTCGGCTTCGCCCTGCGCCCCACCGACAGCGAGGCCAGTCCCGCCGTCGCCGCGGAGCCGCAGCCGGTCGCCGAGGGCCGCAAGGCCGCCGCGGCGCCCCTCGCGCCGTACACCAAGGGCACCACGCTCGCCTCCGTCGCCGCGCCCCGCAACAGCTCCGGGTACCGGCGGCTCGGCGACGGCGCCGGCTGGCAGCGCGTGCTGCGCTCCGACCTGGCCGCCGCCAAGTCCGGCCGGGCCGGCCGCCGTACCGCACTGGCCGCGTTCGTGCAGTTCACCGACCTGCACCTGATGGACGTGCAGCACCCGCTGCGCCTGGAGTACCTGCGCGCCCACGACCCGCACGCCTGGCGTCCGCACGAGGCGCTCACCGTGCCCGGCGCGATCTCGCTCGTGGAGCGGGTCAACGCGCTGCGCGGCGCCCCGGTCACCGGCTCCCCGCTGCACTTCGTGATGACGACCGGCGACAACACCGACAACAACGCCCACTCCGAGCTGGAGTGGTTCATGAAGGTGATGAGCGGCGGCCGGATGACCCCGAACACGGGGGACCCCGCGCACTACGAGGGCGTGCAGAACAGCGGCCTGAAACTGTACTGGCAGGCCGACTCCGCCGTCCGAGACGGCGACAAGGCGCTCGGTTTCCCGCACCTCGCGGGGTTCCTCGCCGCCGCGACCCGCGAGGTCCGGAGCCCCGGCCTCAACCTGCCCTGGTACTCGACCGTCGGCAACCACGACGCCCTGCCGCTCGGCTGCTTCGGCTCGGGCGCCGACCCGTACCTCGCCGAGGCGGCCATCGGCGGCAAGAAGCTGATGACGGTGACCGACGCCGAGGCGAAGAGACTCCAGGACTCCATCCGCACCGCCCAGGATCCCCGGGGCAGCGGCTACCGCGACTTCCTGAAGGCGCACGCCCGGTCGGCGCGTTCGGTCACGCCGGACGAGAAGCGCGCCCCGTACACGGCGTCCGACTACCTGAAGGCCCATCTGGACCCGGCTCACCAGGGTCTCGGCCCGGTCGGGCACGGCTACTCGTCCGCGAACCTCGCGGCGGGCACCCAGTACTACGCCTTCCGCATCTCCGACGACGTCATCGGCATCAGCCTGGACACGACGGACGCGGGCGGCCACTACGACGGATCGATCGGAACGGTCCAACTGGCCTGGCTGGAGAGGACCCTGAGGGAGAACAAGGACTCCTACGCGGTCGTCTTCAGCCACCACACCAGCCAGACGATGACCAACACCCGCCCCGACCCGGCCCATCCGGGCGACCGCCGCCACTCGGGCACCGAGCTGGTCACCCTGCTCAACCGCCACGCCAACGTACTGGCCTGGGTGAACGGCCACATCCACCGCAACCTGATCACCCCGCACAAGGCGTCGAACGGCAACTCCTTCTGGGAGGTCACCACCGCCTCGCACGTCGACCACCCGCAACTCGCCCGTGTCGTCGAGCTGGTGGACAACAAGGACGGCACGGTCTCGCTGTTCACCACGCTGATCGAGTCGGCGGCCCCGCACCGCACCGACTTCGCCGACCTCTCCCAGACCGGCCTCGCCGCCCTCTACCGCGAACTGGCCTTCAACGCCCCCGGTTCCAGCAGGGCCCTGGGTGGCGACGCGAGGGACCGGAACACGGAACTCGTCCTCAAGAAGGGCTGAAACCCGCTCAACCGGCCACGCCGGCGCAACCCCGCCGAGCAGCGCGCGGTCCCCTTCCCCGACCGAGTTCGACGACTCCGTTGACTCCGCTGGGGGAGACATGCACGTACGTACGACGCTGGTCGGCGCCACCGCCCTGGTCCTGTCGGCAGCGCTGGCGGCACCGGCCTTCGCGGCACCGCCCGGCACCGGGCACCCGGCCACCCGCGAGGCCGTCGAGGCCGCGGTCCGGGGCGGTGTGCCCGGCGCGACGGTCACGGCCCGGGACGCCCACGGCACCTGGTCGGCCACGGCGGGGGTGGGCGACCTGGCGACCGGCGCCCCGCGGTCACCGGCCGACCGCTACCGGGTCGGCAGCATCACCAAGACCTTCGTGGCCACGGTCCTCCTCCAGCTGGAGGAGGAGGGCCGGCTGTCCCTGGACGACACCGTGGCGAAGTGGCTGCCGGGCGTGGTGACCGGCAACGGCAACGACGGCCGCCGGATCACCGTCCGGCAGCTCCTCAACCACACCAGCGGCATCTTCAACTACACGAACGACGAGGACTTCGGCCGCGCGTACTTCCTCAAGGACGGCTTCTTCCGGCACCGCTACGACACGCTGACACCGGCCGGGCTGGTGGCGATCGCGATGAAGCACGAACCGGCCTTCGCACCCGGCACCGGCTGGGGCTACTCCAACACCAACTACGTCCTGGCGGGCATGGTGATCAAGGCGGTGACCGGCCGCTCCTACGCCGCGGAGATCACGAGGCGGGTGATCGGACCCCTCCGTCTCACCGGCACCTCCGTCCCCGGCACCCGCACCACCCTCCCGCGCCCCAGCAGCCGCGCCTACTCCAAGCTGGCCGAGACGGCGGCCGGCCCGACCTACGACGTGACCGAGCTCAACCCGTCCCTGGCCTCCTCCGCGGGCGAGATGATCTCCACGTCCGCCGACCTGACCCGCTTCTACGAGGCCCTGCTGCGCGGCCGTCTGCTGCCGCCGCACCAGTTGAAGGAGATGAAGACCACCGTCCCGATCCCCGGCGCCCCCAACGCCGCCTACGGCCTCGGACTGGCCGACGTCACCCTCCCGTGCGGCGTCCACGTCTGGGGTCACGACGGCGGCATCCACGGCTCCTCCTCCAACGCGGCCACCACCGCGGACGGCCGGCACGCCCTGGCCGTGAACTACAACGCCGACTGGACCGGCGACACGGACGCGGTGGTCGAGGCCGAGTTCTGCGGCGGCTGACCCACCGGCCCGCACACCTCCGGAAGGAAATCCGTCGGCGATGTCGAGAACCCGCGCCCGGCTCCGTCCCAGGGGTGAAGGCGGCCACAATGGGCCGTGCCGGCACCGAGGAGAACATCATGGCCAAGTACCTGCTGCTGAAGCACTACCGGGGCGCCCCGGCCGCGGTCAACGACGTGCCCATGGACCGGTGGACCCCCGAGGAGATCTCGGCCCACGTGCAGTACATGAACGACTTCGCCGCCCGGCTGGAGAAGAGCGGCGAGTTCGTCGACGGCCAGGCGCTGGCCCCGGAGGGGCAGTGGGTCCGGTACGACGGCGAGGGACGGCCGCCGGTCACCGACGGCCCGTTCGCCGAGACCAAGGACCTCATCGCCGGCTGGATGATCATCGACGTCGACAGCCACGAGCGCGCCGTCGAACTCGCCGGGGAACTGTCCGCGGCCCCCGGAGCGGGCGGCAGGCCGATCCACGAGTGGCTGGAGGTACGCCCCTTCCTGACCGCGCCGCCCACCGTCCCGGAGTGCCTCGCCCATGGATGAGGCCCTGCTCAGGAGCCTCACGCCCGGCGTGCTCACCGTCCTCGTCCGCCGCGGAGCCGACTTCGCGGCGGCCGAGGACGCCGTGCAGGACGCCCTGGTCGAGGCGATCCGGGTCTGGCCGGCGGATCCACCGCGGGACCCGAAGGGCTGGCTGGTCACCGTGGCCTGGCGGCGGTACCTCGACGCGACCCGCGCCGACACCGCCCGCCGCCGGCGCGAGGACCGGGTGGACGAGGAGCCGCCGCCCGGCCCGGTCCCCGCCTCCGACGACACCCTCCAGCTCTACTTCCTGTGCGCGCACCCCTCCCTCACGCCCTCCGCCGCGGTCGCCCTCACCCTGCGGGCCGTCGGCGGCCTCACCACCCGGCAGATCGCCCGCGCCTACCTGGTGCCCGAGGCGACCATGGCCCAGCGCATCAGCCGGGCCAAGCGCACCGTCTCCGGCGTCCGTCTCGACCGGCCCGGCGACGTCGGAACCGTGCTGCGCGTGCTCTACCTGGTCTTCAACGAGGGCTACTCCGGCGACGTCGACCTCGCCGCCGAGGCCGTCCGGCTCACCCGGCAGCTCGCCGCCCGGGTCGACCACCCCGAGGTGGCCGGGCTGCTCGCCCTCATGCTCCTCCACCACGCCCGGCGCGCCGCCCGGACCGCACCCGACGGCAGCCTGGTACCCCTCGCCGAGCAGGACCGCGGCCGCTGGGACACCCGCCTGATCGCCGAGGGCGTCGGCATCCTCCAGCCGGCCCTGGCCCGCGACCGCCTGGGCGAGTTCCAGGCGCAGGCCGCGATCGCCGCCCTGCACGCGGACGCGCCCACCGCCGAGGAGACCGACTGGGTGCAGATCGTCGAGTGGTACGACGAGCTCGCCCGGCTGACCGACAGCCCGGTGGTCCGGCTCAACCGGGCCGTGGCCGTCGGCGAGGCCGACGGACCGGGGGCCGGGCTCGCGGCCCTCGCCGAACTGGACGAGTCGCTGCCCCGGCACACCGCGGTCGCCGCCCATCTGCACGAACGCGCCGGTGACCGCGAGAAGGCCGCCCGCCTGTACGCCGAGGCGGCCCGCAAGGCGACCGATCTCGCCGAACGCGACCACCTGACCCGCCGGGCCGCCCGCCTCAACGCCCACCGCGGGGGCCGCTGACACCGTCGTACGTTCCGGTGCGGCACTTGCCGATTCTTTGCCGACGGAGGTGTCGGTCCCCGGCCCGCCACCGGCTCCGCGCAGGTCCGTAAAACCGCAGGTCAGACGGGTGGCGGTGGACGTCCGGGAGGGGTGCTCGCGGTAGCGGTCCCGGCACTCGCCGTGTAAACGAACCGGACTCCGGTACGAGACGTCCCGTTCATCCGGATGAAACATCCGTACCGCCTCATATCGGCTAACCCGCGGTTCCCGGGGATGGCTCGATCTGGTGCAAGGCTGGTGGTCGTGTGAGCGCTCGGCTCGGACTTCGTGTGCTCTCGGTCTACGAGGGATTTTTCTCCGGGGGAGCCCGGATCGTGCACAGCGATGTGCTGCTGGGCCTGGTAGAGGGCGGACAGCAGTGGCATCGCGTGCTGAGTCTGCACGGTGAGGTCCACCGGGAAGCCACCACACAGCGGATGGAGGATGACGCCTGCTACCGCGGCCTCACCGCCGGCGGCATCGACGTGACCTCCCTCGGCCGTACCGCCGGGCTCGTGGACGGCACGGTCGCGGCGTCGGTTTTCAGCGGGCCGGAGCTGGCCGATACCGCGCGGGCCATGGCCGGCGCGGACGTCATCCTGTCGCTGAAGGAGCAGCCGCTGGCGCTCCTCAACCAGGGCGGGCTGCCGCGCCGCCCGGTCGTCGTCTGCCTGCACCGGTCCGACCCGGAGAACCAGGGCCCGGCGCTGGACGAGCTCAGGACCGCCATCGCCGACGGCAAGGTCGTGGCCTGCGTCTGCTGTGCGGAGTCCACGCGGGACGCGTACGAGGCCGCCGGGATCCCCGGTGAGCTGCTGCACGTGATCCCGAACGGGGTGGACCTGCTGCGCTTCCGGCCGGACGCGGCGCTGCGGCTCGCCTTCCGCGAGTCCCTCGGGATCCCCGCGGGCGCCCCGGTCGTCGTGTTCGCCGCCCGCTACGCCGGGATGAAGAACGTCCCGCTGTTCCTGCGGGCGGCGCGGGCGTGGCTGGCCCGTGAGGGCGGCGGGCACGTCGTCATGTGCGGGGCGGGGATGACCGACGACAACCCCGCGCTCTGGGCCGACATGGAGATCGCCTTCGGCGCCGACCGGGCCGCCCTCGGCGACCGCGTCCACCTGCTGGGCGTACGGCACGACATGGAGGCCGTCTACGCCGGTTCCGACGTCGTCGCCCTCACCTCTGTCTCCGGCGAGGCGGCGCCGCTGTGCCTGATCGAGGGCATGATGTGCGGAGCCGTACCGGTGACGACGGACGTCGGTGACAGCGCGTCGATCGTCGAGGGGCACGGCTTCGTGACGCCGTTCGACCCCGACGCGATCGCCTTCGCCTGGACGGCCGCGGTGGCCGGCCGGGAGGCCTTCGCGCCGGCGCTGGCCGCGAGCCGCGAGCGGTTCAGCCGCACCAGGATGATCGCCGCGTACGCGGACCTGCTCGACCGGGTCGCCGGCGACGTACGCGACGAACTGCGCCCGGGCGTCACCGGGCAGTAGCTCCGCACCGGCCGGCCCCCGCGGGCGGGGGCCGGTCAGCCGGGCAGCGGGTCGTCGCGCAGGACGCCGTACACGACGCCGTCCCGCCACCGCCCGTCCCGGAACACGTTGCCGCGCAGCACACCCTCCCGGGTGAAGCCCGCCTTCTCCAGGGCGCGCTGCTCGGCGATGTTCTCCAGGTCGGTCTCCGCCTGGACGCGCCGCACCGGCGTGTGTGCGAACAGGTAGCGCACCAGGAGGAGTTGGGCGCGCGTGCCGATCCCCCGGCCGCGGGCCTCCGGGGCCAGCGCGATGCCCATGCCCCAGTGGTACGCCATGGGGCCCGCCGTCAGCCTGTGCCAGGACACGAACCCGTACGGGCCGTCGGACGCGGGGCCGGCGTCGACGACCAGCTGACCGCCGTCCGGTCCGAGCAGGCCGTTCTCCGCGAAGCGGCGCCGGAAGCGGCCGAGGTCCCGCCAGCCGAACCACTGGAAGCCGCTCGCCGCCTCGGGGTCGAGGAGGAACCGCTCCAGCAGGGGGAGGTCGTCCTCACGGGCCGGGCGCAGTGTCACGAAGCCGTCGTCGCTCATCCCGGTCACCCTAGACCGCCTTCCGCGCCCCCCGAGCGCCGGTCATGATACAGGCTGCTGTATCCCGGTTCGGGGTGTCTGCGGCAATGATCCACAGACCCGGCGCCGGTGTGCTGACATCGCATCAGTTCCCGCGAGAGGAAAGCCGTGCCTACCCGCACGGCGCTCTCGCGTGGGCTTCAGCACCCGCCGTCCCACCCGAGGTTCATCCACCACCATGCGCACGAAACTGGACGCGGTCTCCGGTGCCGCCGTCCTGGTCACCGTCCTCGCCTTCTCGGCCACCGCCCCGCTCACCGCCTATGCCGCGGCGCCCGCGTTCGCGCTGGCGTTCGGCCGCAACGCCCTCGGTCTGCTCACCCTGGGCCCCGCCTTCCTGCTGGCGCGCCGCCGTGAGGTGCGCCGGGTGTGGTGCGGGGAGCGCGGCCTGGTCCGCCGGGAGCAGCGCCGGGCCGTCCTGTTCGGGCTGGCCGCGGGCACCGCGCTGGCCGCCCACTTCGCCACCTTCATGACCGGCGCCCAGCTGACCAGCGTCGCGATGGCGACCGGGCTGGTGGCCACCCAGCCGGTGTGGCAGGCCCTCATCGCCACCGCGCAGGGCCGGCGCCCCTCCCGGGCCGCGTGGGCAGGGCTGGCGATCTCGGTCGCCGGTGCCATGGCTGCGAGCGGCGCCGACCTCGACGGCGGCGCCGACGCGGTGACCGGCGACGTCCTCGCCCTCCTCGGCGCCGTCGCGCTGGCCGGCTACACCGCGCTGAGCGAGGAGGCCCGCCCCGACGTCAGCACGCCGATGTACTCGGTGCTGTGCTTCTCGGTGTGCACCGTGGAGATGCTGCTGCTGTGCCTGGTCACCGGTACCGCGCCGGTCACCTTCACCGCGCGGGCCTGGTTCGCGCTGCTGGGGCTGCTCCTGCTGCCGCAGCTCCTGGGCCTCTTCTCGCTGAACTTCGCCCTCGGGCGGGCCCCGGCCACCGCGGTCAGCGTCCTGCTCCTGCTGGAGGCGCCGGTGGCCGCGCTGGTCGCCTGGCTCTGGCTGGGGCAGCTGCCGACGGGGGCCGCCTGGCCCGGCCTCTTCATGATCATGCTGGGGGTGGCCGTCGTGGTGGTCGGGGACGCGCGGCGCGCACCCGCCGTGACGGACCCGCCGGGTCCCGACCGGGCCGGCCGGCACCCGGTGCTGCGACACCCGATACTGGCGACGGCTCCCGCCGACGACGTCTACGACGGCATCTGGCGCGACGCCCGGCTGGGCCGGCTCGCCGAGGCGGAGCACGGCATCCGGCACCTGGAGAACCACGCCGTCCGGTCGCACGGCGCCAAGTCCGCCGAGGCGACCCACTGGATCGAGGTACGCGCCCACGTCGCCCACCTCACCGGCGACGGCCGCCTCGCCGTGCGCCTGTGGCTGAGCGCGGCCCGCTTCCACGCCGATCCGCCCCGGCCGGACGGCGCCCGGACCCGGCTGTGCCTGGAGCGCGCCTTCACCGAGTGGCGGAGCCTGCCCGACGGCACCGCGACGAACGAACTGGCCCCGGCGTTACGGCAGATGTACGCGAGCCAGCCGAACGACCCACCCGGCGGCCGCCGGTGGTCCGGCGGCGTCCACGAGATCGACACCCACCTGGCCGCCCACGGCCTGTCTCCAACCCCCACCGGAGTGCCCCACCCCGACTGACCCACGTGCCCCAGCCCCGGCGCCCCGCCCCCAACGCGCCCCAGCCACAGGGCAGGACCGCCGGTCCCTCCGTGCACCGGGGCAGGGCCGCCGGACGCCGGGCAAGGCCGTGGATCCCTCCCGGAAGATCCCCCCTCGGAACCGACGGCCCCACCCGCCGTCCGGTCTCCCCCCCCGCCGGGCAAGGCCGTGGATCCCCCTCCGAACCCACGGCCCGACCCGGCACCCGGTCTCCCGACCCGGCGGCCGGTCTTCCGACCCGGCGGCCGGTCTTCCGACCCGGCCCTCCTGCGCTCCCGCCGGGGCCGCGGTGAGGCCGGCGCTCCGGGCGTTGCTGTCCGCGTCGCGGGGCAGGGTCGTCGGCTCCCCTCCGAACCGGCGTCCCCTGCCTGCCCGCCCGGACTCCCCCCGGCTACCGGGGCAGTACCACCACGTACGCCGCCGGGTCGCGGTCGTTCGCCGCCATCAGGGCCGTGCGGATCACCGCCGCCTGTTGTTCCGCCGACTCGCGGAGCTTGCGCGGGGTCATGTGGACGACCGTGATGCCGAGCCGTTCCAGGTGCTCGCGCTTGCGGGCGTACTCGGACCACAGGGCGTCGTCGTCCTGGCGCGGAGCGCGCATGTCCAGTTCGACGGCGACCGCGTGGTCGGGCCAGTAGGCGTCCACGCCACCGAGGTGCGGGCCGCCCGGCAGCCGCAGGTCGACGTTCCAGACCGGGTCCGGGAGGCCGTGCTCCTGGACCATCCGGTAGAGGCGGTCCTCGGCGATGGCCCGGCCCTCGGCGACGAGCGCGTCCACCGCGTCGACCACATGGGGCCGCGAGAGCAGCTTCGCCAGGTTCAGCTCCCGCACCACCGCCGCCGGTTCGCAGTGCCGGCCACGCACCGCCTCGGTCAGCAGCCGGCGTACCGACTCCGCGTCGGTGAGGTCCGCGACCGCGTCCGCGAGGGCCCGCGGCACCGGGGCGACCGGGAGGCCGGTCACCGGTTCGGGGGTCGGCGGCGCCGACGTGCGGAGCACACGGACGTAGGAGGTCGAGCGCAGCCGGCGCATCCGGGGGACCAGCACGTCGATGTGGTCCAGGGCGAGCAGCGGCGGGGTGGCGGAGAAGCCGTGCAGGGTGAGCGCCGCCAGGCCGGTGATCATCACGTCCGGGTAGACCGGACGGTGGGGGGAGTCGGCGCCCGGCTGGGCGGGGACGCCCGGGGCCGGCTCGCGCGCCGCGAACAGCAGGGCGCCGTGCAGGCGTTCCTCGCTGGTGGCCGGCCCGGGGTGGAGCATGACCACCCCTGGGAGCAGTTGTTGCCAGGGGCCGCCCGGCCGGCACTGCTCGGCGATCTCGGTGGCCGGCACGCCGTGGGAGCGGAGCTGGGCCGTCGTCAGCACCCGGCGGTGGACGTCGGAGAGGTGGCGGAGGGGGCGGGGGGAGAGCGGGGTGTTGTGGGTCATGGCCTCGGGATTCCCGGGCCGGGACCGGTCCTTAACCGGTGTTACACGTTCGTCGATGAATGCGGACAACACGGGACTAAAGGACGGGTGTTCGGGTGCCGAAAAGGCGCCGAAAACCCCTGGTCCGGATGGGTGGGGACCAGGGGTTACGGGCATGATTGACTGAATTGCGTAACGGTCACCCGGCGAGCGACCGTTGGCCAAAGATCCGCTCCGGAGGTCAGCTCCCGGAGGCCTCGCCGGCCCGTGCGTCGCACTCCTGTCCGCGCAGCGCCCGCGCCAGGTCGTCCCGGGCCTCCAGGACCAGCCGGCGCAGTGCCGGGGGCGCGTCCGCGTGCGCCGCCAGCCAGGCGTCCGTCGCCTCCAGCGTCTCCGGGCGGTCCTGGAGGGAGGGGTACAGGCCGCGCACCACGTCCATGCCGATCTGGATCGAACGGTTCTCCCAGACCCGGGCGATCGCCTCGAAGTACCTGTCGGCGTACGGCGCGAGCAGGTCCCGCCGGGACGGCTGGGCGAAGCCCGTGATCGTCGCCTCCACCAGCGCGTTGGACAGCGCCTCCGACTCCACGACCTGCGCCCAGGCCTGCGCCTTCACGGCCGCCGAGGGGCGGGCGGCCAGGCAGCGCACCTGGTGGCGCCGGCCGGACGCGGTGTCGTCCCGGGCCAGTTCGGCGGCGAGCACCGGCTCGTCGGCCGCGCCGTGCGCCGCGAGGGGTTCGAGGAACGCCCAGCGCAGCTCCTGGTCCACGTCCAGGCCCTCGATCACGGCCGTGCCGTCCAGCAGTTCCCGGAGCAGCCGCAGGTCGGCCCCGTCCGTCGCCGTCGACGCGAAGAAGCGTGCCCAGGCCAGCTGGTGCTCGCTGCCCGGGGCCGCCTGCCGCAGTTCCCGCAGGGCGCCCTCGGCGAGCCGCCGCCCGGCGGTCTCCCGCCACCCCGGCGCCACGTAGTGCACCAGCGCGGACTCCGCCCACGCCTGGAGCATCTGGAGCACGCCGATGTCCGACTCACGGCCCGCGAACCGCAGCACCAGGTCGACGAAGTCCCGCGCGGGCAGCAGCCCGTCCCGGGTCAGGTTCCACAGCGCCGACCAGCACAGGGCACGGGCCAGCGGGTCGGTGAGGGCGCCCAGCCGGTCCCGGAGGGTGGCCAGCGAGGTCTCGTCGAAGCGGATCTTGCAGTACGTCAGGTCGTCGTCGTTGACCAGCACCAGCTCCGGCGCCTCGGCGCCGGCCAGCTCGGCGATCACCGTACGCGGGCCGTCGACGTCCGCCTCGGCGCGCGCGTACCTGACCAGCGCGCCGTCCGTCACCCGGTACAGGCCGACCGCCACCCGGTGCGGGCGCAGCTCGGGATGGGACTCCGCGGCCTCCTGCACCACCGCCAGCTCCGCGATCCTGCCGTCCGCGTCCAGCAGGAACTGCGGGGTCAGCGAGTTCACCCCGGCCGTCTGCAGCCACTTGCCCGCCCAGGCGCCCATGTCCCGGCCGCTGGTCTCCTCCAGGACCGACAGCAGGTCGCCGAGCCGGGTGTTGCCGTACGCGTTGCGCTTGAAGTAGCGGCGGGCGCCCTCCAGGAACGCGTCCTGGCCGACGTACGCGACGAGCTGCTTCAGGACGCTCGCGCCCTTCGCGTACGTGATGCCGTCGAAGTTGAGCTTGGCGTCCTGGAGGTCGCGGATGTCGGCCGTGACCGGGTGGGTGGAGGGCAGCTGGTCGGCGCGGTACGCCCAGGCCTTGCGCCGGTTGGCGAAGGTGGTCCACGCGTTCTCGAAGCGGGTCGCGCCGACGTTCGCGAAGGTGCCCATGAAGTCCGCGAAGGACTCCTTCAGCCACAGGTCGTCCCACCACACCATGGTGACCAGGTCGCCGAACCACATGTGCGCCATCTCGTGCAGGATGACGTTGGCCCGCGCCTCGTACGACGCCTGCGTCACCTTGCCCCGGAAGATGTACTCCTCCCGGAAGGTCACCAGGCCCGGGTTCTCCATCGCGCCCAGGTTGTACTCGGGCACGAACGCCTGGTCGTACTTCCCGAACGGGTACGGGTAGTCGAAGTGGTCGTGGAAGAAGTCCAGGCCCTGCTTGGTGACCAGGAAGACGTCGTCGGTGTCGAAGTAGGGGGCGAGGCCCTTGCGGCACAGGGCGCCGAGCGGGATGTCGAGGACCGTGCCGTCGGGCAGGGTGCGCGTGTACGAGTCCGTCACGTAGTGGTACGGGCCCGCCACCACGCAGGTGATGTACGTCGAGATCGGCTTCGTCTCCGCGAACCGCCAGACGCCGTCCGCGAGTTCACCGGCGCCGTTGCTCCACACCGGCCACCCCTCGGGCGCCCGCACCTCGAAGCGGAACGGCGCCTTGAGGTCCGGCTGCTCGAAGCCCGCGAAGACCCGGCGGGAGTCGGCCGGCTCGTACTGCGTGTAGAGGTAGACCTCGCCGTCCTCGGGGTCGACGAAGCGGTGCAGGCCCTCGCCGGTACGGGAGTAGGCGCACTGCGCGTCCACCACCAGCTCGTTCTCCGCGGCCAGGTCCTCCAGGGCGATCCGGGTGCCGTCGAAGACCTCGCCCGGGTCGAGGTCCTTGCCGTTGAGCGTCACGGCGGTCACCGAGGGCGCGATCAGGTCGGCGAAGCTCGCCGCGCCCGGCTCGTTGCAGCGGAAGCGGATCGTGGTCACCGAGCGGAAGGTCCGGGGCTCGCCGCCGTCCTCGCCGACGGCCGACCGCACGTCCAGCGACACGTCGTACCCGTCGACGGACAGCAGGGCGGCCCGCTCCCGGGCCTCGTCGCGGGACAGATTCTCACCGGGCACGGGCGGTACTCCCTCGTCGTCGATACACACCGTTGTCGGTACGCCGGAACAGCACCGATCCTGCCATGCGCTCCTGACAGCGGGTAGCGGGAATGGGGTCGGCGGTGCCGGTGTTGCCGCTGGAAAAGGCCTGTATTCCGAGGAGAAGCATGTCCGAGACCGAGACCGGCTCCGGCAAGACCCCCGTCGACTTCTGGTTCGACCCGCTCTGCCCCTGGGCCTGGATGACCTCCCGGTGGGTCCTGGAGGTGGAGAAGGTCCGCGACATCGAGGTCCACTGGCACATCATGAGCCTGGCGGTGCTCAACGAGCCCAAGCTGGACGAGCTCCCCGAGGAGTACCGCGAGCTGCTGGAGACCAAGGCGTGGAAGCCGATCCGCGTGGTCACCGCGGCCTGGCAGAAGCACGGCTCGGACATCCTCGGCCCGCTGTACACCGCGCTCGGCACCCGCATCCACAACAACGGCGAGGGCCCGACCCTGGAGGCCATCGCGGGCGCCCTCGCGGACGTCGGCCTGCCCGCCGACCTGATCGACTACGCCGAGCAGGAGGACTTCGAGTTCGACGCCCAGCTGCGCGCCTCCCACAAGGAGGGCATCGACAAGGTCGGCCAGGACGTCGGCACCCCGGTCATCGCGGTCCCCGGCCCCGACGGTGAGCAGATCGCCTTCTTCGGCCCGGTCGTCACCCCCGCCCCCAAGGGCGAGGAGGCGGCCCGCCTGTGGGACGGCACCGTCGCCGTCGCCTCCGTCCCCGGCTTCTACGAGATCAAGCGCACCCGCACCAAGGGCCCCGACTTCAGCAACCTGGTCTGACGTCCCGGAACGCGGCGGAGCCCCCGCGAGTCACGTCCTCGCGGGGGCTCCCCCCGCACGGTCCGTGCGACGGCGCTGCCGCGCCCGGCCCACCGCCGCCAGGACGGCCGTCATCCCGCCGGTGTAGTACAGCTGCACGCGGGTGTCCGGCTCACGGGCCATCAGGACGAGGACCGCCGCCATGCCCGCCAGCGCCAGCCAGGTCAGGTACGGGAACGCCCACATGCGCACCACCAGCCTCTCGGGGGACTCCCGGACCAGCCGGCGGCGCAGCAGCAGCTGGGAGACGGCGATGAAGATCCAGACCACCAGGATCACCCCGCCGATCATGTTCAGCAGCCAGGGGAAGACGTCGTCGGGGCGCCAGTAGCTGAGCACCACGCACCCGAACCCGAAGAAGCAGGAGGTCAGGACGGCGGTCCGGGGCACACCGCCCGACACCCTCGCCAGCGCCCCGGGCCCGTGGCCCCGCCGCACCAGGGAGTGGGCGATGCGCGAGGAGCCGTAGACGTTGGCGTTCATCGCGGAGAGCAGCGCGACCAGCACGACCACGTTCATCACCTGGCCGGCGCCGGGGATGCCCAGGTGGTCCAGGGCGGCGACGTACGGGCCCTTCGCCACGACCTCCGGGGAGTCCCAGGGGACCAGGGTGACGACGACCGCCATCGAGCCGACGTAGAAGAGGGCGATGCGCCACATGGCGGTGCGGACCGCGCCGGCCACGCCCCGGACCGGGTCCTCGGACTCGGCGGCCGCGATGGTCACCGTCTCCAGGCCGCCGTACGCGAAGACCGAGGCCAGCAGGCCGATGACCAGGCCCTGGCCGCCGTGCGGGAGGAAGTCGGTGAGGTTCGAGGCGCCGGGGGAGTCCGTGCCGGGCAGCACACCGGCGACCGCCAGCACGCCGAGCACCAGGAAGAGGCCGATCGCGCCGACCTTCAGGGCCGCGAACCAGAACTCGAACTCGCCGAAGCTGCGCACCGCCGCCAGGTTCGTCGCGCAGAAGACCACCATGAACAGGGCCACCCAGGCCCACTCCGGAGTGCCCGGCAGCCAGCCCGTCACGATCTTCGCGGCACCGATGCCCTCCAGGCCCACCGCCGTGCACAGCAGCACCCAGAACGACCAGCCCGCCGTGAACCCCGCCCACGGCCCGATCGCCCGCTCGGCGTGCGCCGAGAAGGAACCCGACGAGGGGTACGCGGCCGACATCTCGCCCAGCATCCGCATCACCAGCATCACGAGGAGCCCGGAGACGGTGTAGGCGACGACCACGGACGGGCCCGCGGCGGCGATCGCCGACCCGGAGCCCACGAACAGGCCCGCGCCGATCACCCCGCCCAGGGCGATCATCGACAGATGGCGCTGCTTGAGGCCGTGGGAGCCCGGGACGGCGTCGTCGTCCCGGGTCGGGGGCGGTGCGGTGACCGGGGTGCTGCGGTGCGGCATGGGCGCGGCTCGTCCAATGCGTGAGGTGGGCAAAAACGCCCACAGTCTGGGCGGCCTCCCGCCCGCGAGGGGGAGGCCGCCCAGTATCCGGACCCGCTAGTGACCGCCCGTGCTCACGCCGCCACGGACGTGTAGTGCGAGGCGTCCCCCTCGATCGAGTAGCTCTCCTTGCCCTCGATGCCCACCGGGACGTCCCCGGCGAGAGTCACCCGGTGCAGCCGGCGCGGCAGGCCGTCGTAGTTGTCGATGGCGTAGTGCTGGGTGATCCGGTTGTCGAAGATGACCAGCTGGTTCGGCGACCAGCGGTGGCGCAGGATGTTCTCGGGACGGGTGACGTACGCCTGGAGCAGGTCGAGGACCCGGCGGGACTCGGACGGTGAAAGTCCGACCACGCGCTGCGCGAATCCGCCGATGTACAGGCCGCGTTCGCCGGTCAGCGGGTGGACGCGGACCACCGGGTGGACCGTGCGGTACTTGATCGACGTGAACTGGGCGCGCTGGGCGGCCTGCTGCTCGTCGATCTCCTCGTCGGGGACGGCGTAGTCGTAGTCGTTGGTGTGTTCTGCCCACAGGGTGTCGGCCAGCCGGCGCAGCGGCTCCGGCAGTTGCCGGTAGGCGGCGGCCGAACTGGCGATCAGGGTCTCGCCGCCGTACGGCGGGAGCGTGATCGAGCGCAGGGTGGTGGCCTGGGGCGGGTTGAGGACGAAGGTCACGTCGGTGTGCCAGTGGTTGGCGGCCCGGCCCCGCTCGCTGTCCACCGGCAGGACGTTCGGGACGCCGTCGATCGAGGAGACCGTCGGGTGCGCGGTGGTGACCTCGCCGAAGGTGCGGACGAACGCCTGGTGGCTGTCGTCGTCGAGGTTCACGTCGTCGAAGACGAGCGCCTTGTGCGTGTTCAGGGCCTCGCGGACGGCCGCGGCGGTCTCCGTGTCGAGGGGCCGGGAGATGTCGACGCCCGAGACCCGGGCGCCGATGTTCGCGGTGATCTTGGTGATCTCCAGGGACATGACGAATCCTTTCAGACGAGCGCGGGGCTGGTGGTGTGCTGGTTGGCGGGGCGCGGCAGGCCGTAGCGCTCCCGCAGGGTGCGGCGCGGGCCGTATGCGGTGCGCAGCAGGCCGCGCTCCCGCAGGACCGGCACGACGTGGTCGACGAAGGCGTCCAGACCGGAGGGCAGGACCGGCGGCATGATGTTGAAGCCGTCCGCGGCGCCCTGGGTGAACCAGGTCTCGATCGCGTCGGCGACCTGCTCGGGCGTCCCGGCGAAGGTGAGATGACCGCGGCCGCCGCCGAGCCGCCCGATCAGCTGCCGGACGGTGAGCCGCTCGCGCCGGGCCAGTTCGACGACCAGGGTGTAACGGCTCTTGGCGCCCTCGATGGCGTCCTCGGGCGGCAGCTCGGCGGGCAGCTGCCGGTCCAGCTCCAGGGTCCCGGCGGGCAGATGCAGCAGCCGCTCCAGGTTGGCCACCCCGTGCCGGTGCACGATGTGGTCCTCCAGGAGCTGTTCGAGGGCGCGCGCCTCGGCCTCCGTCGAGCCGATCACGGGGACGATGCCGGGCAGCACCTTGATGTGGTCGGGGTCGCGGCCGGCCGCGGCCGTACGCGCCTTGAGGTCGGCGTAGAAGGCACGGGCGTCCTCGATGGTCTGCTGCGCGGTGAACACCGCCTCCGCGTACCGGGCCGCGAACGCCCTGCCGTCCTCGCTTGAGCCGGCCTGCACGAGCAGCGGGTAACCCTGCGGGGAACGCGGCACGTTGAGAGCGCCCTCGACACTGAAGTACGGACCCTGGTGCCGGGGCGGATGGATCTTCGTGTCGTCACCCCAGACCCCGGACGCCTTGTCGGCGACGATCGCGTCGTCCTCCCAGCTGTCCCAGAGCTTCAGCGCCACGTCGAGGAACTCGGCGGCCCGCGCGTACCGTTCGGCGTGCGCAGGCTCCTCGGTGATGCCGAAGTTGCGGGCCGCCTCCGCGCCCGCCGTGGTCACGATGTTCCAGCCCGCCCGGCCGCCGCTGATGATGTCGAGGGAGGCGAACTTCCGGGCCAGGTTGTAGGGGGAGTTGTAGGACGTGGAGGCGGTGGCGATCAGCCCGATGTGCTCGGTGGCGGTCGCCAGCGCGGTGAGCAGGGTGAGTGGTTCCAGGGCCCCGGCGGGCCGCTGGGCGACGCTGCCCCACAGGTGCGGGCCGTCGGCGAGGAAGAGCGAGTCGAAGGTGCCGCGCTCGGCGGCCCGGGCCAGCCGCACGTAGTGCGCGAGGTCGACGTGCGCGTGGGGGTCGCTCTCCGGCAGCCGCCAGGAGGCCTCGTGGTGCCCGGTGTTCATGAGGAAGGCGTTGAGATGGAGCGTGCGGGTCATGCGGGGTCCTCCGTGACACCGAGGGCGGCGAGCAGTTGGGTGCGGTACTCGTCCCGGGAGTGGGTGTGGTCGATGGTCAGGTCCACGCCGACCCGGCCCTGTTCCAGGACCAGGACGCGGTCGGCCAGGACGATCGCCTCGTCGACGTCGTGGGTGACGAGCAGCACCGACGGGCGGTGCCGTTTCCACAGCTCCCGCAGCAGGTGGTGCATCTTGATCCGGGTGAGCGCGTCCAGCGCGCCGAACGGCTCGTCGGCGAGCAGCAGTTCGGGCTCCCGGACCAGGGAGCGGGCGAGTGCCGCGCGCTGCGCCTCACCGCCGGACAGCTCGCCCGGCCAGGCCCGTTCCCGTCCGCCGAGGCCGACCTCTTCGAGGGCGGCCCGTCCCCGGTCGTAGGCGTCCTTGCCGTCCAGCCCGAGGACCACGTTCTCCAGGACCCGGCGCCAGGGCAGCAGCCGGGAGTCCTGGAAGACCACCGACACCCGCTCCGGGGCGCTCAGTTCCCCGCTGCCGGCGACCCCCTGGTCGAGGCCGGCGACCGCCCGCAGCAGGGTGCTCTTGCCGGAGCCGCTGTGCCCCAGCAGGGCGGTGAACTGCCCGGCCGGCAGGTCCAGGTCGATCCCGTCGAGGACGGTCCGGCCGCCGAACGACCGGGTCAGACCCCGGAGCCGGACGGTGGGACGGGTCAGCTGCTCAGTGTGCGGCGCCATGACAGCACCCTCCGTTCGATGACGCGGACCACGGTGTCGGTGACGAGGCCGAAGACGCCGTAGATCAGCAGGCCGACGAGGATGATGTCGCTGCGCCCGTAGTTCTGGGCCTGGAACATCATGTAGCCGAGGCCGCTGGTGGCGTTGATCTGCTCCAGCACGACCAGGCCCAGCCAGGAGCCGGTGACGCCGAGCCGGAGTCCCACGAAGAATCCGGGCAGCGCGCCGGGGATCACGATCTGCCGGATGAACTGGAGCTTCGAGAGGTCCAGTACCTCGGCGAGTTCGACGTACCGGCTGTCGATGGCGGACAGCGCGGCGTGGGTGTTCAGGTAGACCGGGATGTAGACGACGATCGCGATGATGGCGACCTTGAAGGTCTCGCCGATGCCCAGCCAGAGGATGAACAGCGGGATCAGGCCGAGGGTGGGGATCGCCCGGTTGATCTGCACGGTCCCGTCGATCAGCGCCTCGCCGGTCCGGGTGAGCCCGGAGACCAGGGCCAGCAGCACCCCGGCGGTCAGTCCGATCGCGAAGCCGTACGCGGCCCGCTCCACCGAGGTCAGGATGTCGGTGCGCAGCGTCCCGCCGGTCCACAGGTGGACGGCGGTGTCCAGGACGGTCCACGGCGCCGGGATCGCGTTCGGGTCGAGCTGTCCGGCGGCGGAGGCGATCGCCCACGCGGCGAGGAACACCAGGGGTCCGGCGAGCCGGGCTGCGGGCAGGCGTTTGCCGGGGGAGAGCCGGCGGCGCGGGCGGACCCGGCGGGTCTTCTCGGCGACGGCGTCCGGCGCGGTGCCGGTGTCCGAGGCGGCCGAGGCGGCCGGGGTGGCCTGGGTGGCCGGGGTGGCCGAGGTGGTCGTGCTGGTCGCGGCGGTCATTTGCGGTACTCCTCCGGTACGGCCTTCGCGGCGATGCCCTCGAAGCGGTGGTCGAAGAGCGAGGTGACGTCGGTCTTCTTGACGAAGCCGCCCTCCGCCAGCAGGTCGGCGGTCTCCTGCTCCCACTTGACCGCCTCGTCCCAGCTCGGTGGGAACAGCGGCTTGTTGGCGAGCTTGGTGATGCCCTGGGCCTGGGCGAGGGTCAGGTTCTGGGTCTTGACGTAGAACTCCTCGTTCCAGACGTCCGGGTTCTCCCACTGCCAGACCAGACCCTTGGCCCACTCGGGGATGTACGCGGCGATCGCGGCCGCCTTCGCCCGGTCGTTGAGCACCGACTGCGGCGCCCACAGCAGGTTGAGCAGGTCGACGACGTCGGTCTTGATCGTGTGGGCACCCTTGGCGCCGTACTGCTGGAGGTACGCCGGCACCTGGGTGTTGGCCAGCGGGGCCACGTCCACCTGCCCGGACTGCAGGGCGGTGAGGAACTGGTTGCTGGTCAGCTGCACCAGCTTCACGTCGTCGTAGGAGAGCCCCGCCTTCTTCAGCGCCCGCAGGAGTACGACGCCCTGGGCCTGCCCCTGGGAGAACGCGAGCTTCTTGCCCTTGAATTCGGCGACCGAGTGGATGTCGCTGCCGGGCTTCGTGGCGAACAGGTAGTTCGGCTTACGCGTGATGTTGATCGCCACGATCTTCGCCGCGAAACCCTGGAACTGCGCCTGGATCGGCGGAATACCCGCGTTGTTCGCGAGGTCCAGGGACTTGGCGCGGAACGCGTTGATGACATCCGGGCCGGCCCCGATGTTCAGCCAGCTCGACACGGTGAAAGGCAGCTTGGGCAGCTTCGCCAGTTTGAACTGCAACTGCTGCTGGCCCAGATAGGAGGCGATCTTCAGACTGGTGCCGGACGGCACCTTGGCGGCCAGCGGTGCGGTGGACGCGCCCGCGGTGTCGGCTGCGGCACTGCCGCCCGCGCAGCCGCTCAGCCCGGCCACGGCCGCCGAGGCGCCGAGCAGTGAGGTGAGGAAGACCCGGCGGTCGATGCCGGAAGGGGAGGCAGAAGACATGGGAGTACTCCGGGAGGGGAAAGCGGCGGAAAATCAGCGGAGATGCGGCGGAGAGGCAGCATGAATTACCGGCGACGGTGGGCCGGAAACAGGGATCTCACGCGGGGAAACGCGCGCCTTGGGCGCGCCAAGACGTCAGCAACAAAGAGTGCGACAGGTCATGGGAAAGATGGTCCTTGTCGTACGCGACGACTGTCAATATTCCGAGTTTCTGAATTAAATAAGCTCTGGTGACGCGCTCAACGGGTCCCGGTACAGCACGTCGAGGACCACCGAACCGCCCGCGACCGCCAGCACGCCGTCCCCGAAGCTGGTCGGCGCCACGGGCGCCCGCTGCGGCCCGACCGCCTCCCGCAGCGCGGCCAGGCAGTCCTCCCGGTACAGCGCGCCCACCTCCGTGACGACCACGCTCTCCGGGTTCAGGACGTCGAGCAGCAGCGCCGCCGCCCGCCCGGTCAGCCGCGCCCGCTCCACCAGCAGCCGCACCGCCACCGGGTCGCCGCGGCGCGCCGCCGCGAGGACGTCCATCGGGTTGGCGCCGTCGATGACCCCGGCGGCCCGCGCCCGCCGCACCAGCGTCCGTTCGCTGAGCTCCACCTGGAGACAGCCGGTGCGCCCGCAGCCGCACGGCTCGGTGCCGCCCGGCACCGGGAGATGGGCGATCGTGCCCGCCTGGGAACGCGGGCCGTGGTGCACCTCGTCACCGGTGGCGAACGCCGCGTCGACCACGTTCCCGACGAACAGGTGCAGCACGCTGCGGCTGCCCCGGGCCCGCCCGAACAGCCGCTCACCGTTGACCAACGCCCGTGCGTGCCCGTCCACATGGACCGGCAGCCCGGTGCCCGCGCCGAGCAGCTCGCGCACCGGCACCTCGCGCCAGCCCAGCAACGGGTGCTCGACCACGGTCCCGGTGTCCCGGTCCACCCAGCCGCCGACGGCGACCCCGACGCCCAGCGGCCGGCTGCCGGGCACCTCGTCCAGGAGCGCGGCCAGCCCGGCGGCGGCCCGCGCCAGCAGGGCCCGCGGCTCGGTGCGGCCCGCGTGCTTCAGCTCCCGCCGTACGACGACCCGGCCGCGCAGGTCGAGCAGCGCGACCGTGGTGTACGGCACGGCCACGTGCACCCCGCCGACCACGAACCGGGAGTCGTCCAGGTCGACCGGGACGTGCGGCCGCCCCACCCCCTTGGCCTTCTGCGGCGCCTGCGTCTCCCGGATCAGGCCGAGTTCGGTGAACCGGGCGCAGTAGTCGGTGACGGAGGCCGGGGACAGCCCGGTCAGCCGGGCGATGGTGGAGCGGGCGACCGGCCCGTGCTCCAGCACCGACCGGAGCACCACACTGGCGCTGGTGCGCCGGCGGTCGCGGGGCGGGGAGGCAGGCGGAGGTAGCGCGGTACGGGGCATGGGAAACCGTCCTCGGGAACGGGGCCGACACGTCTCGGATGGTGAGGCGCGCCGGACCGGTCTCCCGCCCGCGGCCTCAGGCCGGACGGCGACAGGTGGCAGCCCCTTGCCGTCGCAGGTCGACGTAGCGACGCGACGTGAGGTTCCGGGACTGGGCTGCCATGTCCAGAAGCGTAGGGCAGGAGACCGGAATCCCACCAGACCACTAGGGTTCGATTGGTGGAACTCCACAGCCCTGTTCAACGCCGTTGACGTGACTGAAACATCGCTGCCTCAGTGATCGGCGTCACCCTGTACCGCGTGTAACCCGCATCCTTTGTGGGGAGCCCACCAAGCGTCGCTTCCGGCCTTTGTGGACGGCTGACGTGTTCGGCTCAGACGGGGCCGGGATAGCGTCACGGTGTCCCGTCCTGACCTTCGTCGTCCTCACCCCGCGGAGTCCCCATGAGCACCGCCGCCGCGTCCGCCCCTACCGGCACCGTCCTCGCCGACCTCCTGCCCGCGTCCCGGGTGCGCGACGCCGCCCTCGTGGTCGGCGGCGCCGCGCTGACCGGCCTCGCCGCCCAGATCGCCGTGCCGGTTCCCGGCTCCCCGGTCCCGGTGACCGGCCAGACCTTCGCGGCCCTGCTCGTCGGCACCGGCCTGGGCGCCCGCCGCGGTGTGGCCGCGCTCGCCCTGTACGCGGCCGCCGGTCTGGCGGGTGTGCCGTGGTTCGCGAGCGGCACCTCCGGTCTCTCCGTCTCCTTCGGCTACATCCTCGGCATGATCCTCGCCTCCGCCGTCGTGGGTGCCCTGGCCCGGCGCGGCGCCGACCGCGGTGTGCTGCGCATGGCGGGCACGATGGTGCTCGGCGAGGCGGTCATCTACGCGATCGGCGTGCCGTACCTGGCGTACGCCGCCGGTATCTCCGCGTCCGCGGCGATCGCGGCCGGTCTCACCCCGTTCCTGATCGGCGACGCCGTCAAGGCGGCCCTGGCGATGGGCGCGCTGCCCGCCGCGTGGAAGCTGGCCGACAAGCGCTGACCCGGTACGACCGCGGCGGGGCCCGGGGCGCACAGTCGCCCCCGGGCCCCGCCGCGCTGTCACGGCAGGTGTCACACCCCCTGCCGCGGCCGGCGCCGGGACCACCACATCCCCGCCGCCCCGGCCGCGAGCAGCGCGGCCCCGGCCGCGCCGAGCGGCAGCACCCCGCTCCCCGCACCGGTTTTTGGCAGCTGGTCGCCGGCCGGCCCCACCGGCTTGTTGTCGGTGCCGAGCAGCAGCGGGGTGGCCGGGGCGTTCGGTGACGGGTTCGTCGTACCGAACGGCACCGGTCCCTGCTGCCAGTACGTCTTCGTCCCGTCCGCGGTCCCCACGGGCAGACAGATCTTCCCGGTCTTCCCGAGGTCGAACGTGGCGTCGACCGCGTACGACTTCGTCCCGCCCGCGCCCAGTGCGCCCACCGGACAGCTGAACGCGCTGTTCGAACCGGCCGGCAGATCCTTCGCGGCGACGGCGTCACAGCCCCGCACGCCGTTGACCCTCAGACCGCCGAAACCGACCACCAGAAGCCTCACGGCACCGCTTTCGCTGGTCCCCTCGTTCTTCACGGTCGCGGTCAGCGCCGTTTTCTGCGAACTGTTGTCCACCGAGATCTTCTCGGGGAGCGTGGTCGTCAGTTTCACACCCGCCGGCGCCTGGTCGACCGCCTTTCCCCCCTTGCTGCTCGCCGGTCCCTGGTCGTCGGCGACGGCCGTGCACGACAGGATCACCACGGCCGAGAAAGATGCCGTGACCAGTGATCCCGTGACGACGGCCATACGACGAGAACTCATGTTCGTCCCCCTTGCGCCCCCTGGACCGCGCCTGAATTCGCGGTCACTTGAAGAGGTACCACAAGATTTCTCCGGACTATGCTGGTACGGCCGTAAGTGTGACCATTGTGTGCCGGCGGAGGCGGTCGTTGAGGGGGTGCGGCGAATTGCCGGAGAATTCAGGGGACTCAGGGAACACGGAGAATTCAGGGAACGCGGAGAATTCAGGGAATTCGGTGGGCGCGGGGCGCGGTGGTGTCCCGGGGCTGCTGGTGACCGGCCGCTACCGGCTGGCCGAGAGCATCGGGCAGGGGGGCATGGGGCGGGTGTGGCGGGCCGCCGACGAGGTGCTGGACCGGCAGGTCGCCGTCAAGGAGATGCGGATCGACGGCCTCGACGCGGAGGACGCCCGTACCCGCCGCGAACGCACCCTGCGCGAGGCCCGCGCCACCGCCCGGATCGACCACCCCAACGTCGTACGCGTCTACGACGTCGTCGACGAGGGCGAACGCCTGTGGATCGTCATGGAGTTGGTGGTCGGCCGGGCCCTGGAACGCATCATGGCCGAGGACGGCGCGCTCGGCCCCCGCGAGGCGGCCAGGATCGGCCTCGGCCTGGTCGCGGCCCTGCGCCAGGTGCACGCCGGGGGAGTGCTGCACCGCGACATCAAACCCGGGAACGTCCTGGTGGAGAACGCCGGCGCCCGGGTCGTCCTCACCGACTTCGGCATCGCCGCGATCCAGGACGCCAAGGCGCTCACCATGGTCGGCATGCTGGTGGGGTCCCCCGACTACATGGCACCCGAGCGGATCGCCGGCCGGCCGCAGGGCCCGCCGTCCGACGTCTGGTCCCTCGGCGCGACCCTCTGCGCGGCCCTCGCCGGCCGCTCCCCCTTCGCCCGCGACACCACTCTGGCCACCCTGCACGCCGTCCTCTACGAGGAGCCAGAACTCCCGTCCGGCGCAGGGCCGTTGCGCGACCTGCTGGCGGCGCTCCTGGAGAAGGAACCGACGGTCAGGCCGTCCCTGACGGAGGTGGAACAGGCCCTGCGCCCGGTGGCCCACCCACCCTGGACACCGACGGAGACCCACCCGGCTCCGACCACACTCCGAGAACACCCGACCCCGACCTACGTGGACCTGACGGGACTACGACGGCCCCCCGAGGACGAACGCCCGCAGCCGACGCGGACATCACCGTCGGTCAGCACGTCGACGGAGGCGGCCTCGGAGTGCTCCGAGCCCCCCTCGGAAACCCCGCGACTGCAGCGCCCCGAAAGGGGCGCGGGGAACTGCGCGACCAGCCACAACGCACCCGCGGCGACCCACCACCGCAGAGCCCCCCGCCCCACAACCCTCCTCGCCGCACTGGGAGTCGCAGCCGCAGCGACCACCATCGCAGTCCTCCTCACCACCACGCACCGCGACAACACCCCCCAGGCGACCGCCACCACCCCGGCCCCCTCCGCCGCCACCACCCCGGCCCCCTCCGCCACCGTGGCGGGCACCGCCCGCCCCCGCACCCTCCCGCCCGGCGCCCACGAGGAAGCCGGCGGCTTCGCCTGGGCACCCCCGGCCGGCTGGCGCCGGGACGTGAAGACCGGCGCCGAGGTGCACTACACCTCCCCGGACGGCGGCCAGGAACTCGTCGCCAAGTCCTCGCTCGCCCGCGGCGACCTCATGGACAGCTGGAGCGCCTCCGAACGCGGCGCCCACCAGGGCCGCGACTACGCGAAGATCCGGCTGGCGCGGACCACCTTCCGCGGCCACCCGGCGGTGGTCTGGGAGTACACCTTCACCCTCAGGGGCACCCCCTGGCACGCCCGGCTGCTGGGCTTCGACGCCGGCGGGAAGTCGTACCAGGTCAACACCTGGTACCAGCCCGCCGTCGAGGCCCAGGCGGTGCGCACGTACGAGCGGGTGAAGGAGAGCTTCACGCCGCTGTGACCGCCCGGCGCGGGCCGTCCGGGGCGGCGGCCCCCGCACTGCCGCGGGTTCACCGCCATGTCACACTCGTCCCATGCGCGTGTATCTCGGCTCCGACCATGCGGGCTTCGAACTCAAGAACCACCTCGTCGAGTGGCTGAAGGCGGCGGGCCACGACCCGGTCGACTGCGGCCCCCACATCTACGACGCCCAGGACGACTACCCGCCCTTCTGCCTCCGCGCGGCCGAGCGGACGGCGGCGGACCCGGCGTCCCTCGGCATCGTCATCGGCGGCTCCGGCAACGGCGAGCAGATCGCCGCGAACAAGGTCAAGGGCGTCCGCGCGGCCCTCGCCTGGAGCGAGGAGACCGCCTCGCTCGGCCGGCAGCACAACAACGCGAACGTCGTCGCGGTGGGCGCGCGCATGCACTCGGAGGACGAGGCGACGAAGTTCGTCGAGACGTTCCTGAACACGCCGTTCTCCGAGGACGGCCGGCACATCCGCCGCATCGACATGCTGACGGAGTACGAGACGACGGGCGACCTTCCGCCGATCCCGCCGCACCACCCCCAGCCGTAACGTCCCACCGGTCCGCCACCACCCACCGGACCCTCGACCTCGCCTCTCAGCTGACCGAGTCGGGTGGGTGGGCGGAAAGGAATGTCGGCCAGTGCCAGAAGGGCACACGATCCACCGACTGGCGCTGGACTACGGCCGCCTCACCGGCCCCGTCCGCGCCAGCAGCCCGCAGGGCAAGTTCTCCGACTCCGCGAGCCTCATCGACGGCGCCCACCTCACCCGTACCGAGGCCCACGGCAAGCACCTCTTCCTCGGCTTCCGCGACAGCGACTGGGTCCACATCCACCTCGGCCTCTTCGGCAAGGTCGGCTTCGGCGCCGTCCCCGCGCCGCCGGCCACCGACACCGTCCGGCTGCGGCTCGCCGACGCCACCTCGTACGTGGACCTGCGCGGCCCCACCACCTGCGCGCTGATCGGCGACGCGGAGAAGGCGGCCGTGCACGCCCGGCTCGGCCCGGACCCGCTGCGTGCCGACGCCGACCCGGCCGTCGCGTACCGCAAGATCTCCCGCAGCCGGAGCACGGTCGCCGCGCTGCTCATGGACCAGAAGGTCATCGCGGGCGTCGGCAACGTCTACCGCGCCGAGGTGCTGTTCCGGCACGGCATCGACCCCTACCGGGCCGGCAAGGACATCACCCCGGCGGAATGGGACGCCGTCTGGGGCGACCTCGTCGCCCTCATGCACGAAGGTGTCCGCCACAACCGCATCGACACCGTGCGCCCCGAGCACATGCCGGAGGCGATGGGACGGCCGCCGCGCGTCGACGACCACGGCGGCGAGGTGTACGTGTACCGCAGGGCCACCCTGCCCTGTCACGTCTGCGGCACCGAGGTCCGCACCGCCGACCTCGCCGCCCGCAACCTCTTCTGGTGCCCCCGCTGCCAGAAACGCTGACGACCCCGCGTCAGACCCGCCGGCCGGAGCCGGCCCGGTCGGCGGGAACGGTCAGAACCCGTGCGGCAGCCAGGGTACCGACGGTGACCCGAACGCCATCGACGCCTCCGCCAGCGACCCCGGCCGCAGCTCCCGCACCCGGCCGGCCCGCGCCAGCGACCGCAGCGAGACGCCACCCAGGTAGGCCGCCCCCAGCTCCCTCACGGAGAGCGCGAGTTCGGCCGTGTCGGTGGTGCGTTCGCAGGACGCCCCCTTGCTGTCCCCGGTCAGCCGCCAACGCCCGCTGTTCCAGGGACAGAAGGCGTCGTCCACCTCCAGCACCACGTCCACCGGCGCCTGGTACGTGCGCGCCGCGAGCGCCGCACCGACGTCGACGAGCCGCACGTACGCCGCGTCCCGTACCCGGGTCCGGCAGCGCCGGATGTCGGAGACCAGGTACTGCCAGGCGTCGTCCACCGGCCGCCGCCGTACCACCAGCGTCGTCATCAGGTCGATGCCGAACAGGAACCGCCACAGCGCGGCGTCCGTCGCCGGGTCGAGCGCGGCCAGGTCCTCCAGCGTCACCGTGCCGTCGTGCCCGCCGGTTCCCCAGCCCATCTTCGTACGGAACCGGGCGAACCCGGTGACCTCGCCGTCCCGCTCGGCGACCACGCACTGCAACGCCGACGCGCCGTCCCGCTCGCTCTCCGGGTCCAGCAGCTCCACCCGCTCCCAGCCGGGCTGCCGGGCCAGCATCCCGGGCCGCAGCGGCACCGTCCGCGCGTACACGGCCTCGCACGCGTCGAGCACCTCGGCCGGCCCGGCGTACCGCAGCCGTACCGCGTCGGTACCGGCCGGCACGTCCAGCGTGACCCGGCCCGTGTCGATCTCGGCGAGCAGCTGGTGGGTCGCGGCGCCGTACCCGAAGCGGCCGTAGATCGCCGGCTCGGAGGCGGTGAGGGCGGCCAGCGGCTCGCCCCACTCCCGTACGTCGTCCAGCTGGCGGCGCATCATCGAGGTCAGCACCCCGCGCCGCCGGTGCGTCGCGGACACGCTCACCATGGTGACGCCCGCGGTGGGCAGCACGGCACCGCCCGGCACGGTCATCCGGAACCGGAACGCCCCGCTCGTACCGACGAGTTGGGGGCCGTCCCAGACGGCGAGCGCCCGCTCGGGCTCGATGAGGGACCGGTCCAGCTCGCGTTCCTCGGCCGACGCCGGACCGGCGCCGAAGGCCCGCACCAGGTGGTCCCACCACCCGTCGAACTCCTCGGCGCGCAGCACCTTCACCTCGGTCGGGCGTTCGGTCGTCATGCTCCATGCCTACCAGGGCGTTACCTGGCGAGCCAGCGAATTTCTCCCGGACGGCGACGGGAGGCCTTCCGGTGAAGTTCACTGTGAAGTCGCACCTGAAGTTGAGTCTCGGACGGGGGACAAGTGGGACCTCCCGTGCCAAGCAGCTGGTCCGATGGATAGGGTCCCGAACTGATGGCAGCAGACGGAGAGCGGCGCGGGAAGGCCGAGACGCTGACGGCCCGGTGGAAGATGCAGTGGCACCGGGCCCGCGTCGGCCTGCGCAGAAGCGCCGTGGACTACTTCCGCGGCGACGGCTCCGACTGGATCGCGCTGGCCGGACTGCTCCTGACCATCCCGGTCCTCGCGGCCATGACCCTCGCCAACTCGGTGTGGTTCTCCCCGGCCGCGCTGGTCCTGCCGATCATCGCGGGCGGCCTGCTGCTGCGCCCGGCGAGCCTGCTCGGCCTGTACGCGGCGGCGGCGACGGCCCTGATCGTGGAGTCGGTACGGCTGGGCCCGTACACGGAGGGCCCGTCCCGGGTCACCCCGGGCGTCGTGCTCGTCGTGGCCGCCTGCGGTTTCTTCGGACTGCTCACCGCCCAGTTCCGCAGCCGGGTCGGCGTGCCCTGGCGGCGCGGCGGCACCATGCTCTTCGACCTGCGCGAGCGCATCCGGGTGCAGAGCAAGCTGCCGAAGCTGCCGCCGGGCTGGCACCGCGAGATGGCGCTGCGGCCGGCCGGCGGACAGTCCTTCTCCGGGGACTTCGTGGTCGCGGCCCGTACCAACAACGGCCGCACCATGGAGGTCGTCCTCACGGACGTCTCCGGCAAGGGCATGGACGCCGCGTCCCGGGCGCTCCTGCTCTCCGGGGCGTTCGGCGGCCTGCTGGGCTCGCTGCCCCCGCACGCCTTCCTCACCGCCGCCAACGGCTACCTGCTGCGCCAGGACTGGGACGAGGGCTTCGCGACCTCCATCCACCTGGTCCTCGACCTCGACTCCGGCGACTACGAGCTGTACTCCGCGGGCCACCCGCCGGGCCTCCAGCTCAGCGCGGGCAGCGGCCGCTGGGAGGAGAAGGCCGCGGAGGGCCCGCTCCTCGGCGTGTACGACGGCGCGCAGTTCGACTCCGTCAAGGGCTCCCTGCGCCCCGGGGACGTCCTGATGCTCTTCACGGACGGCCTGGTGGAGACGTCGGACCGGGACATCGTCGAGGGCATAGACCGGCTGACGGGCGAGGCGGACCGCTATGTGGCCGGCGGCTTCCACGGCGCGGCCTGGCACCTGATCGAGGCGGTCGCCAAGGACGTGAACGACGACCGGGCCCTGCTGCTGATCTGCCGGGAGGCGGCGAGGTGACCGCGCCGCGCCTCTCCCTCCCCGAGGTCGAGAGGATCGCCCGGGCCGCCCACGCCGGCCAGACCGACAAGGCGGGGCGGCCCTACGCCGAGCACCTCGCCGCCGTCGCCGAAGGGGTGCGGGCCCGTGGTGGGGACGACGACCAGCTCGCCGCCGCCTGGCTGCACGACTCCGTCGAGGACCACGCCCTGACCGGCGAGTGGCTGGCGGCCGCGCCGCTGAGCGACCGTACGAAAGCCATCGTGCTGGCCCTCACCAGACACCCGGGCGAACCGCCGGAGTCGTACGCCCGCCGGATCCTCGGCACCCCGGGCGCGCGGCTCGTCAAGGAGGCCGACCTCGCCCACAACGCCGACCCGGGGCGGCTCGCCGTCCTGGACGAGGACACCCGGAAACGGCTGACCGAGAAGTACGCCCGGATGCGCGCCCTCCTCGGTCCACCGTCGTAGCCGGAGTCAGCCGAGGCCAGGTCAGCCGGGGCCAGGGTCCCGCCGTGGCTTGGGTCGGTCGTGACCAGGGTCGGTCGCGGCTTGGGTCGGTCGTGGCGTCCGCGGTCAGGCGTTGGCCGGCTCCCGGCGCTCCTGGGCCTGCCGCTCCCGCTCCCGCCCTCGCTCCCGTGCCTGTTCCACCGCGTCGCGCCGGAACGCCCAGTCCATCCTCGGTTCCATGGCGAACCGGAACACCCGCCGGACGGGCCCGGTGCACAGCAGCGTCACCACGGCCCCCGCGAGCGCCGTGACGAGGATCTCGCCGAGCGGCCGGTGCAGCCACCCGGGATCGAACCAGCCCTCGTAGACGGCGAGCTTCACGACGAACCCGTGCAGCAGATAGCCGTACAGCGTGCCCGCGCCCAGGGCCGTGAACCACATCCGCCGGCCCGGCACCCAGGACAGGAAGCAGGCCGTCAGCAGCAGCGAGCAGCCGAACAGGGCGAGCACCATCACCGGCCCGCACCACCACGGCGCCCCCAGCTCCTGCGCCGAGTCACGGTGGTAGAACCACCCGGTGTTCATGCGCGGCACAGACCACCAGGAGAACACCAGCGCCCCGGCGAACACCGGCAGCGCGGCGATCCGCACCGGCCACCGCCGTACCAGCCGGAAGTGCTCGGGCCGCAGGCACAGGCCGAGCACGAAGTAGGGAAGGAACTGCAGGACCCGCTGGAGGTCCAGGTCGTCGCCGATGCTCGGGGCCACGGACGCCAGCATCGCGACGGCGAACGCGACCGGCAGCGGATGGCGGACGGCCTTCCAGATCGGCGTGGTCAGCCGCCAGACGAACAACGCGCACAGGAACCAGGTCAGGTACCAGGGGTCGAGCAGGCTGATGTCCTGGCCGGGGGAGCCGCCGACGGACCGTTCGAAGAGCGAGTAGGCCGTCTCGAACAGGACGTACGGCACGACGACCCCGGTGACCAGCCGCTTCAGCCGGTCCGGGCGCATGTCGAAGGAACGGGAGAAGTAGCCGGAGATGATGATGAACGCCGGCATGTGGAACGCGTAGACGACGGAGTACAGCGCCTCCAGGACGCGGCTGTCGCCCTTCAGCGGCTCCCAGGAGTGACCCATCGCGACCAGGGCGATCGCCAGGTACTTGGCGTTGTCGAAGAACGCGTCGCGTGGTCTGTCGGCCGGCGGTCGGGCCGGGGGACGGGGTGTTCGGTTCTGGCCGGGGGACGTGGCGGCGTCGGACATCTGAGGCACCTTAGCGGCGCCTGTGCGATTACGTAAAACCGCCGAGGCGAATACCGCACAAGGCCCGTGACGACCCCTGAATCACCGGATGATTCACGGAAGTCGACGTCGTCGTTCATCCGGTTCCATCCGGCACTTCCGCCGGTGATGTCCTTGTTCATCCCGACTAAATGGTGCATAACGGCGGGATGTGGAGCCGTTTTGTGGTGCCTGTGACAACAATTCGAATGAGCTGCGCGCACGTTGTGTGGACACCGAAACCAAAGTCGTCAATTGCCTTGGCTCCAGGCCCGGATGGGCCCTCGAATTACTGTGCGGGGGGTTGTCGGTGGGGGGCGGGTTGTCCACGTTGTGTCACGAGCCGCATAGTGCGGCCGGGTTGGTGGCACGATGGATCTGGCGGGGGTGCGGGGGCCGTACCCCTAGGCCGGGAGAGCGGACCGACCGAGGGTGTGATCAGTTGTGGCCATTTCACTGTCTGTGGTGTTGCTGTTGGCGATCGTCCTGGTGGTGCTCATGAGAGGGGGGAGCATCAAGGCGGGCCCCGCCATCGTCGCCGTGCTCTTCGGCTTCTTCCTCGCCTCCACCGGGATGGCCCCGTCCATCCAGCGCTTCCTGGACTCGCTGGCCCAGACCATAAACTCGATCAACTTCTGACCCCGTGGGACGGCGCGCTCCCTGGGTACGACGAAGGCCCAGGAAGAGAGGATCAAACCTCTCACCTGGGCCTCAGCCGTACAGAGCGGGCGACGGGAATCGAACCCGCGTAGCTAGTTTGGAAGACTAGGGCTCTACCATTGAGCTACGCCCGCACGCACGCGCCGCAGGTCGGTGACCGCGGCACATGAGGCATCGTAGCGGGTCGCCCGCCGTCTGGGCCAACGTGTCGGGCTGCGCGGATGCCGGCCCCGCGCGGGTGAACAAAGCGGCCGACGCGGACGGCCCGGGCATGTACCCTACGTGTCGCACGGAAACGGGGTGTGGCGCAGCTTGGTAGCGCGTCCGCTTTGGGAGCGGAAGGCCGTGGGTTCAAATCCCGCCACCCCGACCACCACCTGACGGCGTCCGTCTTGATCGCCTTTTGGGGCGCTGAGCGGCTGCGGTTACTATGCAAGCTGCGCGCCCGTGTGTCCCGGCCCGCCAGACGGCGGCCTACGAACTCCTCCGGGCGGCGAAACTCCGCCGGGCCCCTCTGGCACCGGCAGAACCCAAGAAGTCAGCCACAAGGAGACCGAACCGTGAAGAGCGCCGTGGAGACCCTGAACCCGACCCGGGTTCGGCTCACTGTCGAGGTGCCCTTCGAGGAGCTCAAGGACAGCCTCGACGCGGCGTACCAGAAGATCAACCAGCAGGTCACGGTGAAGGGCTTCCGCAAGGGCAAGATCCCGGCCCGGGTCATCGACCAGCGGTTCGGTCGCGGTGCGGTGCTCGAGGAGGCCGTCAACGACGCGCTCCCGAAGTTCTACACCGAGGCGGTCAACGAGGCCGAGCTCAGCCCGCTCGGCCAGCCCGACGTCGACATCACCGAGCTGAAGGACGGCGAGACGCTGAACTTCACCGCCGAGGTCGACGTCCGTCCCGCCCTGGAGATCCCGGACTACACGGGCATCGAGGTCGAGGTCGACGCCGTCGAGGTCAGCGACGAGGACGTCGAGAAGTCGGTCGAGCAGCTCCGTGAGCGCTTCGCCTCCACCTCCCCGGTCGAGCGCGCCGCCGAGGACGGCGACGTCGTCACCATCGACCTGGAGGCCAAGGTCGACGGCGAGGTGCTGGAGGACGGCATCGCGAACGGCGTCTCGTACACCATCGGCTCCGGCGAGCTGCTGGACGGCATCGACGACGCCGTCAAGGGCAAGTCGGCCGGCGAGGAGGCCACCTTCGCCTCCGAGCTCAAGGGCGGCTCCGCGGCCGGCAAGGAGGCCGAGGTCACCGTCAAGGTCACCCAGGTCGCCGCGCGTGAACTGCCCGAGCTGGACGACGAGTTCGCGCAGCTCGCCTCCGAGTTCGACACCCTGGACGAGCTGAAGGCCGACAGCCGCAAGCGGCTCGCCAACATGAAGACGTACGACCAGGCCACCCAGGCCCAGGAGCGCGTCCTCGAGAAGCTCCTGGAGCTCGTCGAGGTGCCCGTCCCCGAGAAGCTCCTCGAGGACGAGATCAACACCCGCAAGCACAACCTGGAGCACCACCAGCTCGGCCAGATGGGTCTCGACCTCGAGAAGTACCTGGAGATCCAGGGCAAGACCGCCGAGGAGTTCGAGACCGAGACCCGCGAGGCCGCGGTCAAGGGCATCAAGACCCAGTTCGTCCTCGACGAGCTGGTCAAGAAGGAGAACCTCAACGTCAACCAGGAGGAGCTCACCGAGCACCTCATGCGGCGCGCGGCCTCCTCCGGCATGTCCCCCGACCAGTTCGCCCAGGCCGTCGTCGAGGGCGGCCAGGTCCCGCTCCTGGTCGGCGAGGTCGCCCGCGGCAAGGCCCTGGCCGTCGTGGTCGAGGCCGCCACGGTGAAGGACACCAACGGCGAGATCGTCGACCTGGACGACGAGGACGAGGACGAGACGGAGGCCCCTGAGGCCGCCACCGAGGCCACGGACGACGCTGCCGAGGAGAAGACCGAGGGCTGACCCCCACGGCGCCCATAACGGCGTGCAAGGGGGCTCCTGGGCACTGTCCCGGGGGCCCCTTTGTCATACGCGCCAGGGGTAGCGCCCCTTTAGGGGCGCGGGGAACTGCGCGACAAGCCACGGCGCACCCGTACGCGCCCACGCACCGACGCAACCACGGCGCGTAGCCATCGGCCCACCGGCGTTGCCGCTACGCCCCCGGCGAACAGCCCTCTTACCGGGATTCCCCGAAGGGACCATCGCGTTAGGGTCCATGAGTACGAGGGCAGCCAAGCCCCCGGCTACGGAAACGTGAGACGGCCCGGCGCCGTCGTAAGACGAGCAGGTGGATACGTGACGAATCTGATGCCCTCCGCCGCCGGCGAGCCTTCCTTCGGTGGTGGCCTCGGCGACCAGGTCTACAACCGGCTGCTCGGCGAGCGGATCATCTTCCTGGGCCAGCAGGTCGACGACGACATCGCGAACAAGATCACCGCGCAGCTGCTGCTGCTTGCGGCCGAGCCCAACAAGGACATCTACCTCTACATCAACAGCCCCGGCGGCTCGGTGACGGCCGGCATGGCGATCTACGACACCATGCAGTACATCCCGAACGACGTGGTCACCATCGGCATGGGCATGGCGGCCTCGATGGGCCAGTTCCTGCTCACCGGCGGTACCTCCGGCAAGCGCTTCGCCCTGCCGCACACGGACATCATGATGCACCAGGGCTCCGCCGGCCTGGGCGGTACGGTCTCGGACATCAAGATCCAGGCCCAGTACCTGCTGCGCACCAAGAAGACCATGTCCGAGCTGACCGCCCTGCACTCCGGCCAGACCGTCGAGACGATCATCCGCGACGGCGACCGCGACCGCTGGTTCACCCCGGAGGAGGCCAAGGAGTACGGTCTCATCGACGAGATCATCACGCATGCCTCCGGTGTTCCGGGAGGCGGCGGCACCGGCGCCTCCTGAGCCCGGCCACGCCACGCTCCGCCGAGACTCCAGCCCCCCGAACGCCACCAGGACGGTGAACACCCTCATGAGCAACTTCCACGGCGCCGCCGACGCCCGTTACGACGGTCCCCGGCCCGACGCCCGCTATGTCATCCCGCGCTTCGTGGAGCGCACCTCCCAGGGCATCCGCGAGTACGACCCGTACGCGAAGCTCTTCGAGGAGCGCGTGATCTTCCTCGGCGTCCAGATCGACGACGCCTCCGCCAACGACGTCATGGCGCAGCTGCTGTGCCTGGAGTCGATGGACCCCGACCGGGACATCTCGATCTACATCAACAGCCCGGGCGGCGACATGACCGCCCTCACGGCGATCTACGACACGATGCAGTTCGTGAAGCCCGACATCCAGACGGTCTGCATGGGCCAGGCGGCCTCCGCCGCGGCCATCCTGCTGGCCGCCGGCACGCCCGGCAAGCGCATGGCGCTGCCGAACTCGCGTGTGCTGATCCACCAGCCGGCCGGTTCCACCGGCCGTGGCCAGCTCTCCGACCTGGAGATCATCGCCAACGAGTTCACGCGGATGCGTGAGCAGCTGGAGGACATGCTGGCCAAGCACTCCAACCGGCCGATCGAGAAGGTCCGCGAGGACATCGAGCGCGACAAGATCCTCACGGCCGAGGAAGCGCTGGAGTACGGCATCGTGGACCAGATCATCTCCACCCGGAAGATGAACAACTCGTCCGTCCGCTGACGGAGGCCGCTGACAGAGGATGTATTCTCTGCCGCCCTTGGCACGGTTTGACCGCGTGCTCGGCAAGGTGCACGTCAAAGTGAACCGTGCCAAGGGGGGCCCGTACGAGGGGCCCGGCAAGGTACCGTCGACATAAGGCAGCACCAGGAGCCGCTGGACTCGGAAGGGTCCAGGCGTCTCCCAGGCGAAGGGGAAGCACACCGTGGCACGCATCGGTGACGGCGGCGATCTGCTCAAGTGCTCGTTCTGCGGCAAGAGCCAGAAGCAGGTCAAGAAGCTCATCGCAGGGCCCGGTGTGTACATCTGCGACGAGTGCATCGATCTCTGCAACGAGATCATCGAGGAGGAGCTCGCCGAGACGAGCGAGGTGCGCTGGGAGGAACTGCCCAAGCCCCGCGAGATCTACGAGTTCCTCGAGGGCTACGTGGTCGGCCAGGAAGCCGCCAAGAAGGCCCTGTCGGTCGCGGTGTACAACCACTACAAGCGCGTCCAGGCCGGTGAGAACGGCGGCGCCCAAGGCCGCGACGACGCCATCGAGTTGGCGAAGTCCAACATCCTGCTGCTGGGCCCCACGGGCTCCGGCAAGACGCTGCTGGCGCAGACCCTGGCCCGCATGCTGAACGTCCCGTTCGCGATCGCCGACGCGACCGCGCTGACGGAGGCGGGCTACGTGGGCGAGGACGTCGAGAACATCCTCCTCAAGCTGATCCAGGCCGCCGACTACGACGTCAAGAAGGCCGAGACCGGGATCATCTACATCGACGAGATCGACAAGGTCGCGCGGAAGAGTGAAAACCCCTCGATCACCCGGGACGTCTCCGGCGAGGGTGTCCAGCAGGCGCTGCTGAAGATCCTCGAGGGCACCACGGCCTCGGTCCCGCCGCAGGGCGGCCGCAAGCACCCGCACCAGGAGTTCATCCAGATCGACACGACGAACGTGCTGTTCATCGTGGGCGGTGCCTTCGCCGGCCTGGAGAAGATCATCGAGTCCCGGGCGGGCGCCAAGGGCATCGGCTTCGGCGCGACCATCCGCTCCAAGCGCGAGCTGGAGGCCAAGGACCAGTTCGAGGACGTCATGCCCGAGGACCTGGTCAAGTTCGGCATGATCCCCGAGTTCATCGGCCGCCTGCCCGTCATCACGAGCGTCCACAACCTCGACCGGGAAGCCCTGCTCCAGATCCTGGTCGAGCCGCGCAACGCGCTCGTCAAGCAGTACCAGCGCCTGTTCGAACTGGACGGCGTGGAGCTGGACTTCGAGCGTGAGGCCCTGGAGGCCATCGCCGACCAGGCCATCCTCCGCCAGACCGGCGCCCGCGGCCTGCGCGCCATCATGGAGGAGGTCCTGATGTCGGTGATGTACGAGGTGCCCTCCCGCAAGGACGTGGCCCGTGTCGTCATCACCGCCGACGTCGTCCACTCCAACGTCAACCCGACCCTGATCCCGCGCGACGCGCGAGGCCGCGGCTCGGGCGAGCAGAAGTCGGCGTAGCCGTGAGCCAGAGGACCCCGGCCGACCGGCCGGGGTCCTCTGGCTCACTAAGTCGCGTCGGCGACGCTTGCGCAGCGCGTCAATTGGTCAAGTGTGGGTTACGCGAAAGGGTTAGTGCTCATGCCGGTGGTACAGGAAGCGAGGAGGTCGCTTCCCTCGAACACGCCGACTTCCACGCCAGCCTTTGCTATGCCGTTGTCGTCAAGCGCGGACGAGAGGAACCCTCTGGTGGTGCCATTCCCGTCGTAGTTCCTGTGCCAAGTCCAGTTGTGCACGGTGCCATCGAACCTTTGGGTACGTAGGCGCACTCCCACGGAGTGTCCGTCGGCGTTGGTGTCAGAGACTACAAGGTCGACGTTGCTCATTGAGTACCCGTCCCGCCAGTCAAAGCTCATGTAACCGGTGGCTCTGACTGTGAAGTTGATGAACGCCTGGCAGGGTACCTGAGTTGTGGCTGAGGCGGAAGCCGAAGACAGCGGTATCGCGAACGCGGCTGCTGCAGTGGCAATGGCAACGGTTGTTCGGCGGCGCAATGGTCCTCCAGTGCAATTTGCGTGAGCCTGACAATTGCATACTGTACTTGTCGGGAGGCTTCTCGGATGTCCGGCGTACCGACTGAGCCCGCTCGGCTGGTGTGTGTTGATGGATGCCACGTGGTGCGGATCCGATCCAATGTTTTCGCGGATGCCGTGCGATAGTCGTATCGCTCGAGTGCGGTGAACAGCACGCACCGGCCATGCCCGGCTGCCACGCCCCGTACCTGCATCGGGCGCACGCGTGAACCCCTGAACCCTTCGTCCACGGCGACCCAGCCTTCGTCGGATGCCAAGAGCTACAAGGAATCCCGGCAGGTCACTGCTGGGAGGACGCCAAAGAACAAACGCGTTTCGGGACTGCCCCGGGACACCTCTAAACTGAGCCCCGTGACCGAGAACGCTCATCAGCAGCCCACAGCGCCCAGCACCGAACTGCCGACCCAGTACGCGCCGGCCGACGTAGAGGGGCCGCTGTACGAGCGCTGGGTAGAGCGCGGTTACTTCGCGGCCGACGCCAAGAGCGACAAGCCCGCGTACACCATCGTCATCCCCCCGCCGAACGTCACCGGCTCGCTGCACCTGGGCCACGCCTTCCAGCACACGCTGATGGACGCGCTGACCCGCCGCAAGCGCATGCAGGGCTTCGAGGCGCTGTGGCTGCCCGGCATGGACCACGCCGGCATCGCCACCCAGAACAAGGTCGAGCAGCAGCTCGCCGAGGAGGGCAAGTCCCGCCAGGACCTGGGCCGCGAGGAGTTCGTCGAGCGGGTCTGGCAGTGGAAGGAGGAGTACGGCGGCAGGATCCTCGGCCAGATGCGCCGGCTCGGCGACGGCGTCGACTGGGACCGCGAGCGCTTCACCATGGACGAGGGCCTGTCCAAGGCCGTCCAGACCATCTTCAAGAAGCTCTACGACGACGAGCTGATCTACCGCGCCGAGCGCATCATCAACTGGTGCCCGCGCTGCCTGACGGCCATCTCGGACATCGAGGTGGAGTACCAGGAGGACGACGGCGAGCTGGTCTCCATCAAGTACGGCGAGGGGGAGGAGACGCTGGTCGTCGCCACCACCCGTGCGGAGACGATGCTCGGTGACACGGCGGTCGCCGTCCACCCCGACGACGAGCGGTACCGGCACCTGGTCGGCAAGCGCATCAAGCTGCCGCTGACCGACCGCACCATCCCCGTCGTCGCGGACACCCACGTCGACCCGGAGTTCGGCACGGGCGCCGTCAAGGTCACCCCGGCCCACGACCCGAACGACTTCGCGATCGGCCAGCGCCACGACCTGGAGTCCATCACCGTGATGGACGAGCGGGCGGTCATCACCGTCCACGGCCCCTTCCAGGGCCTGGACCGGTTCGAGGCGCGCTCCGCGATCGTCGCGGCGCTGCGCTCGCAGGGCCGGATCGTCGCCGAGAAGCGGCCCTACGTCCACAGCGTCGGCCACTGCTCGCGCTGCAGGACCACCATCGAGCCGCGGCTGTCCATGCAGTGGTGGGTCAAGGTCGGCCCGCTCGCCAAGGCCGCCGGTGACGCGGTCCGCGACGGCCGGGTGAGGATCCACCCCGAGGACATGTCGAAGCGGTACTTCGACTGGGTCGACAACATGCACGACTGGTGCATCTCGCGCCAGCTGTGGTGGGGCCACCGCATCCCGGTCTGGTACGGCCCGGCGGGCGAGGTCGTCTGCGTCGGCCCCGACGAGCAGCCGCCCACCGGTGAGGGCTGGCGCCAGGACACCGACGTCCTCGACACCTGGTTCTCCTCCGGCCTGTGGCCCTTCTCCACCCTCGGCTGGCCCGAACAGACCGCGGACCTGCGGAAGTTCTACCCGACCGACGTCCTGCTGACCGGTCACGACATCATCTTCTTCTGGGTCGCCCGGATGATGATGTTCGGCCTCTACGCCATGGACGGCGAGGTCCCCTTCAAAACCATCGCGCTGACCGGCCTGGTCCGTGACGAACGCGGCAAGAAGATGTCGAAGTCCTTCGGCAACGTCGTCGACCCGCTGGACTGGATGGACAAGTACGGCTCCGACGCCGTCCGCTTCACCCTGGCCCGCGGCGCCAACCCCGGCACCGACGTGCCGATCGGCGAGGACTGGGTCCAGGCGTCCCGGAACTTCGCCAACAAGATCTGGAACGCGACCCGGTTCGCCCTGATGAACGGCGCGACCGTCGAGGGCCCGCTCCCGGACCCGGCCGAGATGTCGGCGACGGACCGCTGGATCCTCTCCCGTCTCAACAAGACGGTCGCCGAAGTCGACGCGTTCTACGACGACTTCCAGTTCGCCAAGCTGTCGGACTCCCTCTACCACTTCGCGTGGGACGAGGTCTTCGACTGGTACGTCGAGCTGTCCAAGACCACCTTCCAGGCGGGCGGCCGGGGCGCCGAGGTCTCCCGGCGCGTCCTCGGCGAGGTCCTCGACGTCACCCTGAAGCTGCTCCACCCGGTCGTCCCGTTCGTCACGGACACTCTGTGGACCACGCTGACCGGCGGCGAGTCGGTCGTGATCGCCGACTGGCCGGCCGACAGCGGCTTCCGCGACGACACGGCGGAGAAGGAGATCGAGACCCTCCAGTCCGTCATCACCGAGGTCCGCCGTTTCCGCGCCGACCAGGGCCTGCAGCCCGGCCAGCGGGTCCCGGCCCGTCTCACCCTGGACGGCACGGCCCTCGCCCCGCACGAGGCCGCCATCCGCCAGTTGCTGCGCCTCCAGCCGGAGGGCGACGCCTTCGCTGCCACCGCCACCCTCCCGGTCGCCGGCGCCACCGTCGCCCTCGACCTCTCGGGCACGATCGACGTCGCCGCCGAGCGCAAGCGCCTGGCCAAGGACCTCGCCGCCGCCGAGAAGGAGAAGGCACAGGCGACGGCCAAACTGGGCAACGAGGCGTTCCTCGCGAAGGCCCCGGACAACGTCGTGGACAAGATCCGAGGCCGGCTGGCCAAGGCGGACGAGGACATCGCCCGTATCCAGGCCCAGCTGGACCGCCTGCCGCAGGCGTAGCACCGAGCGTCCCCACGGGCGCCCGGCAGCCCCTCTGGTCAGGGGCCGCCGGGCGCCCGCTGCCGTCCCCAGGCACCGACAGCTCCCCGTTCCTACAATCCAAAGGTAGGAACACGACCGGAATGCGACCCCGACATCCGAGGTTGGGTGCTTTGCGGCGGAGGGAACGCCCGGATGCAGCGCCGAACGAAGACACCGCCGCACGGGGGACTCGTCCCCCTGACGGCCGTCGCGGGCGCCCTGCTCGCCGTCCTCATGGTCCTGGTCTTCGTGATGCTGGTCTGGGCGATCCAGGACGCGCGCGGCTCGCTGCTCTCCGCACGCAGCGGCAGACCGGCCCTCGACCAGGTCGGGGTGGTCGAGAAGACCGTCCTCGACGTGGAGGCCTCGCAGGAGAGCTACGTCTTCACCCAGCAGGACGAGTTCCTCAGACGGTGGCAGGCCGCACGGACGGCGTTCCCGGCCCGGTCGCAGCGCCTCGTCGACGTCAGCACGTCCACCGCCCAGCAGCGGCTCGCCGGCGAGATCCGGCAGGCCGGGCAGTCCTTCCTCGACGACTACTCGGTCCCGCTGGTCGACGCGGTCCGGCGCGGCGCCCCCGCCGCCCGCGGCGCGGCGCGGACGCTGGAGGGCGAGCGGCGCGTCCAGGCGCTCCGGGACCGGCTCTCCCGCTACCTCACCGCCGAACGGACCGCCATCGACCGGCGCGAACGCGCTCTGGAAGCCCGCATGCACACGCTGACGGTGGTGGCGTCCCTCGGAGTGGCGGGCGCGACCCTGCTGATCATCGGTTACGGCGCCTACGTGACACGGGTGATCGTCTGGCCGGTGCGCAGGATGGCCGCCACCGCGACCAGGCTCGCCGCCGGCGACCTGAGCGCCCGGGTGCCGCCCTCCGGCCGGCGGGAGATCGGCCAGCTGGAGTCGGCGTTCAACACCATGGCCGGCTCCCTGGAAAAGAGCCACCGCAGGCTCCGGCTGCTCTACGACGCCGGTACGTCCGTCGGCACCACCCTCGACGTGCGGCGGACCGCCGGCGAACTGGTCCGGGTGGCCGTACCCCGGTTCGCCGACTTCGTCACCGTCGACCTGGCACCCTCCGTGCTGACCGGCGGGGACCCGGCGGACGACGGCGACGGGACCCTGCGACGGGTCGCCCGGGGCGGTGTCCGCGACGACCCCCCGCTGGACCCGGTCGACGCCCCGGCCGGCCCGCCCCGGCCCGCCTCCGGCAGCGGCGCGGCCCTCCTGCCCGACCTGCGCACCGACCCGGCGGCCTGGGCCGGCGACGAGCAGCGGGCGGCACCCCTCCTCGCGTACGGCATGGCTTCGCTGATCACCGCGCCGCTGTCGGCGCAGGGCGTGCCGCAGGGTACCGTCGCCTTCTGGCGCACCAGGGACTCCCCGCCGTTCGAACCGGACGACCTCTCCGACGCCGAGGAACTGGCCGCGAAGACCGCCGCCGCCCTCGACAACGCGCGCCGCTACACCCGGGAGCGCGAGACCGCGCTGGCGCTCCAGCGCAGTCTGCTGCCGCACGGCCTGCCCGAGCGGCCCACCCTCGACTTCGCCTACCGCTACCTCCCCGCCGGCACCCGGGCCGGCGTCGGCGGCGACTGGCTCGACGTGATCCCGCTGTCGGGCACCCGGGTGGCCCTGGTCGTCGGAGACGTCGTCGGCCACGGCATCCACGCCTCCGCGGCCATGGGCCGGCTGCGCACCGCCGTCCGAACCCTCGCGGACGTCGACCTGCCGCCCGACGAACTCCTCACCCACCTCGACGACCTGGTCATCCACCTCGACGACGGCGCCGGGGACCCCACCGGAGAAGTCGGCTCGACCTGTCTGTACGCCGTGTACGACCCGGTCTCCCGGCACTGCTCCCTGGCCAGCGCCGGCCATCCGCTGCCCTTCGTGATCACCCCCCAGGGGGCCGTGGAGTCCGTCCCGGGCGAGGCCGGACCGCCGCTGGGGCTCGGCGGGCTGCCGTTCGAGACCACCGAACTGGACCTGCCCACCGGCAGCACGCTCGCCCTGTTCAGCAACGGCCTGGTGCACTCCCGGCACCTGGACCTCGGCCACGGCCTCGACCGGCTGCGCCGCGCCCTGGGCTCCGGCGGGCAGTCGCTGGAGGCGACCTGCGACCGGGTGGTGGCGGCGCTGCGCAGCGGCGAGCCCGCCGACGACGTGACCCTGCTGCTCGCCCGCACCCACGCCCTGCCCGCCGACCAGGTGGCCACCTGGGAGGTCCGGGCGGACCCCGAGCACGTCGCGACGGCCCGGTCGCTCACCACCGGCCAGCTCGACGCCTGGCAGCTCGAGGAGCTGTCGTTCACCACCGAACTGGTCGTCAGCGAACTCGTCACCAACGCCATCCGCTACGGCGACTCCCCGATCCAGCTCCGCCTCATCCGGGACACCGCCATGCTGATCTGCGAGGTCTCCGACGGCAGCAGCACCGCCCCGCACGCGCGCCGGGCCCGGATCCTCGACGAGGGCGGCCGGGGCCTGCTGCTGGTCGCCCAGCTCACCCTGCGCTGGGGCACCCGGCAGACCGCCGCCGGGAAGACGATCTGGTGCGAGCAGCCCCTGCCGACGGCCGAGGCGTACGCGGGCCGGCGCGGCTCCGTAGACTGGTCCCGTGAGTGATCTGCCCCCGCGCGACCCCAACGAGAGCTTCGACGACTTCGACGAGATCATCGAGGCCGAGACGGACCGCGACCCCGATCTCGCGGTGATCGAGGCCGGCAGCCGGACCCTGCGTACCCAGGGCGGCCCGCAGCAGGCCGACGTCCCGGCCCGCCCCGAGGACCCGGAGACCGACCGGGCCCTGCGCGAGGTGGAGGCGGACCTCGCCACCCGCTGGGGCGAGACCAAGCTGGAGCCCTCGGTCGCCCGCATCGCCGCCCTCATGGACGTGCTGGGCGAGCCGCAGCGGTCGTACCCCTCCATCCACATCACCGGCACCAACGGCAAGACCTCCACCGCCCGCATGATCGAGGCCCTGCTCGGCGCCTTCGACCTGCGCACCGGCCGCTACACCAGCCCCCACGTGCAGTCGGTCACCGAGCGCATCAGCCTCGACGGCGCCCCGGTCTCCGCCGAGCGGTTCATCGAGACGTACCGGGACATCAAGCCGTACGTCGAGATGGTCGACTCCCGGCAGGAGTACCGGCTGTCCTTCTTCGAGGTGCTCACCGGCATGGCGTACGCGGCCTTCGCGGACGCCCCCGTGGACGTCGCCGTCGTCGAGGTCGGCATGGGCGGCTCCTGGGACGCCACCAACGTCATCGACGGCGACGTCGCCGTCGTCACCCCCATCGACCTCGACCACACCGACCGGCTCGGCGGGACCACCGCGGAGATCGCCGGCGAGAAGGCCGGGATCATCAAGCAGGACGCCACGGTCATCCTGGCGCAGCAGCCCGTGGACGCGGCCCAGGTGCTGCTGAAGAAGGCCGTCGAGGTCGACGCCACCGTGGCCCGCGAGGGCCTGGAGTTCGGTGTCGTCGCCCGCCAGGTCGCCGTCGGCGGCCAGCTGCTCACCCTGCGCGGCCTCGGCGGCGAGTACGGCGAGGTCTACCTCCCGCTGCACGGCCCCTACCAGGCCCACAACGCGGCCGTCGCGCTCGCCGCGGTCGAGGCGTTCTTCGGCGTCGGCTCCCAGCGCCCCGAACCCCTCGACATCGACACGGTCCGCAAGGCGTTCGCCGCGGTCTCCTCGCCGGGCCGCCTCGAGGTCGTACGCCGCTCGCCGACCGTCGTCCTGGACGCCGCGCACAACCCGGCCGGCGCCCGCGCCACCGCCGAGGCCGTCGGCGAGGCCTTCGACTTCAGCCGGCTGATCGGCGTGGTCGGGGCGAGCGCCGACAAGAACGTCCGGGGCCTGCTGGAGGCCTTCGAACCGGTCTTCGCCGAGGTCGTGATCACCCAGAACTCCAGCCACCGCGCGATGGACGCGGACGAGCTGGCCGCGATCGCCGTCGAGGTGTTCGGCGAGGACCGCGTCCAGGTCGAACCGCGGCTGCCGGACGCCCTGGAGGCCGCCGTCACCCTGGCCGAGGAGGAGGGCGAGTTCGCGGGCGGCGGTGTGCTCGTCACCGGCTCCGTCATCACCGTGGGCGAGGCCCGACTGCTCCTCGGGAGGGGCTGACCATGCGTACGCTCTGTTCGTCCACCCTGATCGGCGAGTTCTTCGTGATCGGCTTCGCCGCCCTGGTCGCCATGAAGGACCCCGACCTGACCGCCGGCACGGTGTGGCTGGTCAGCGGCATCGCGATGGTCCTGTGCGTGGCCCTGTGCGGAGTGCTCACCCGGCCCGGCGGCACGGCCCTCGGCTGGGCCCTGCAGCTCGCCCTGGTCGCCTCCGGCGTCTTCGTCCCGACGATGTACTTCCTCGGCGCGGTCTTCGCGGGACTGTGGTGGGCGTCGGTGCACTACGGCCGGAAGATCGACGAGGCGAAGGCACGGTTCGCGGCGCAGGCCGAGGCCTCCTCCGCACCTGACGCTGCGTAACAGGTCCCTGGGGACGCCCTGTAGCCTCTCCTCACCGCACACGTCAGTACCGAAGGAGCCTCCGTGACCCAGCGCACCCTCGTCCTGCTCAAGCCCGACGCCGTCCGTCGCGGCCTGACCGGCGAGATCATCGGCCGTATCGAGCGCAAGGCCGGCTGGCAGATCACCGCGCTGGAACTGCGCACCCTGGACCGGGCCACCCTGGAGCAGCACTACGGCGAGCACGTCGGCAAGCCGTTCTACGAGCCGCTGGTCGAGTTCATGTCGTCCGGTCCCGTCGTCGCCCTGATCGTCGAGGGCGAGCGGGTCATCGAGGGCATCCGCGCCCTCGCCGGCCCCACCGACCCGATCGCCGCCGCCCCCGGCTCGATCCGCGGCGACTTCGGTGTGATCGTCCGCGAGAACCTGATCCACGCCTCCGACTCCGAGGAGTCCGCCGAACGCGAGGTGAAGATCTTCTTCCCGGGCCGCGCCTAGGTCCCGCGGGCCCGGACGGGCCCCGGATGGGCCCCGTACGGGACCGGTACGGAGTTTTCGTGGAAGTTTTTGACGCGCTGTCAGTCCGTCGATCCCCGTGACCTGGGACGGCCGAACGATTTCGGCCGTCCCTCGGCATATGCGTGCCGATCGGGGGAACGAGTGGCCCCGTCGGACCGTCTCCAGAAGCGAGGCGGCCCCGTACGTGCTGACAATGGCGAAGACCCTCGCGCAGTGTTCGTGCAGGCGCGTCTACGATGGAAGCCTTCACGTCACAGCACCCACTCCGCCGACCTGAAACGCCCTCAAAAGCTCCCGGGAAGGCCAGACGAATCCTGATGGGGAACTCAATGTCGTTCATCGGCCGTGACATGGCTGTCGACCTCGGGACCGCCAACACGCTGGTGTACGTCAGGGGTCGCGGGATCGTACTCAACGAGCCGTCAGTCGTCGCGATCAACACGAACACCGGTGGAATTCTCGCGGTCGGCGCGGAGGCGAAGAAGATGATCGGGCGCACGCCCGGCAACATCGTCGCCGTCCGGCCGCTGAAGGACGGCGTGATCGCCGACTTCGAGATCACCGAGCGGATGCTCCGTTACTTCATCCTGAAGATCCACAAGCGGCGCTACCTCGCGCGCCCGCGCGTGGTCGTGTGCGTGCCGTCCGGCATCACCGGCGTCGAGCGCCGCGCGGTCATCGAGGCCTCGTCGCAGGCCGGTGCCCGCCAGGTGCACATCATCGAGGAGCCCATGGCCGCCGCCATCGGCTCCGGCCTGCCGGTCCACGAGGCCACCGGCAACATGGTGGTCGACATCGGCGGCGGCACCACGGAGGTCGCGGTCATCTCGCTCGGCGGCATCGTCACCGCCCAGTCCATCCGCGTCGCCGGCGACGAACTGGACAACGCGATCATCCAGCACATCAAGAAGGAGTACAGCCTCCTCCTCGGTGAGCGGACCGCCGAACAGATCAAGATCACGATCGGTTCCGCGTACGAACTCGACTCCGACGAACACACCGAGATCCGCGGCCGCGACCTGGTGTCCGGGCTGCCGAAGACCGTGGTCATCTCCGCCGCGGAGGTCCGCAAGGCGATCGAGGAACCGGTCAACGCGATCGTCGACGCCGTCAAGACCACCCTCGACAAGTGCCCGCCGGAGCTGTCCGGCGACATCATGGACAGGGGAATCGTGCTGACCGGCGGCGGAGCCCTGCTGCGCGGTCTGGACGAGCGGCTGCGCCGCGAGACCGGCATGCCGATCCACATCGCCGAGGACCCGCTGGACAGCGTGGCGCTCGGTTCCGGCAAGTGTGTCGAGGAGTTCGAGGCCCTCCAGCAGGTCCTCGACGCCCAGCCGCGCAGATGAGGCAACTCTTCGATTCCGCCGTACGAGATGATCTCCTCTCGTGCGGCGGATCGTTGATATAGAGGCATAAGCTCACACAAAACGAGCGCTGCTTCCCCAACACCCCATACGACGAAGCTCCCCCAAGTTCCTATCGAGGAAGGCACGGCCGCCGCACGTGAGGGACACGAAAGAGAGCCGGCTGCTCCTGGTCCTGCTGATCGCCATCGCGTTCGCGCTGATCACGGTGGACATCCGAGGAGGCCGGAACTCCCCGGTCGACGGCGCCCGGCAGGCCGCCGCCGCGGTCTTCGGCCCGATCGAGAACGGCATGTCGACGGTGGTGGACCCGGTGGGCAACGCCGTCTCCGCCATCCGTGACTCCGGCGACCGGCACGACCGCCTCGCCCGGCTGGAGAACCAGAACGCGGCCCTCAAGGCGAAACTCGGCAGCGACGACCGCAACCGCAGCCGCCTGGCACAGCTCGACAAGATGCTGAACATCGCCGCCGAGGGCCAGTACGGCATCAAGGGCGCCCAGGTCATCGCCATAGGGTCGGCACAGGGCTTCTCCTGGACCATCACCATCGACGTCGGCTACAACGACGGCATCAAACGGGACATGACCGTCCTCAACGGCAGCGGTCTCGTCGGCCGCGTCACCACCGTCGGCCCGGACGCCTCCACCGTGCTCCTCGCCAACGACCCCGACTTCACCGTCGGCACCCGCATGGAGGGCAGCGACGAACTCGGCTTCGCCTCCGGACAGGGCGACCGCCCGCTGCGCGTCGAACTCCTCAACGGCAAGGCCGAGGTGAAGAAGGGCGACCGGCTCGTCACCTTCGGCTCCCAGGCCGACAAGCCCTTCGTGCCCGGCGTCCCGGTCGGCACCGTCACGAGCGTCGACCCCTCCAACGGCGGCCTCACCCGCACCCTGTACGTCACGCCGTTCGTGTCGTTCACCAAGCTCGACGTCGTCGGCGTGGTCGTCCAGGCACCCAAGAAGGACCCACGCGACGAAGTGCTCCCGGCCAAACCGAAACCCACCCCGACCCCTACGGTGACCGTCACGGTCACCCCGTCCGCGTCCGCTGACGCGAACGGGACCGACACCAACGGCGAGCAGCAGTAGGAGCTGAATCCCCCATGCGCGTCAACCGGATCCTGCTCTCCTCCGCCCTCGTCGTCGTCGCCCTGGTGATCCAGGTGAGCGTCCTCGCCCGCCTGCACCTGCCGGGCGCCGTCCCCGACCTGATGCTCCTCACCGTCCTCGGCCTCGCCATGGTCTACGGCCATGTGGGCGGCGCCCTCGTCGGCTTCGGCGCCGGACTGCTCGCCGACCTCGCCCCGCCCGCCGACCACGCGGCCGGCCGCTACGCCCTGGTGCTGTGCGTCGTCGGCTACTTCGCGGGCCTCATCAAGCCCGAGAACGGCCGCCTGAAGTCCGCGACCGGCCCGATGCTCGTCGTGGTCGCCGCCGCCATCGGCTCCACGCTGCTGTACGCGGGCGTCGGCGCCCTCGTCGGCGACACCGCCGCCCGGCACGTCGGCATGACGAGCCTGCTGGTCACGGCCGCCCTGTACGACCTGCTGCTCGCCCCGTTCGTGGTCCCCGGCGTCATGGCACTGGCCCGCCGCGCCGACAACGACCCCCTCACGGAGGCCAACTCCGGTACCAAGGGCGGGAACGTCTCCGCGGGCTGGATCTCCTCCGGCACCGGACTGCGCATCGGCGGCCAGCGCGGCGGCCTCGGCTCCCTGAAGGCCAGGGCCCGCACCCGCACCGTCCGGGTCGGCCGCATCAAGGGGGTCAAGCGCCTGTGAGCACGGCGGAGTTGGGCGGCGGAGCCATTCACAGCTCCGTCGTATATGACACGTACACACACCGCTGAGAGGGGGAGGCAGCCCAGTGACCAACATTCCCGAGACCGGCCGGACCCCACGGGTCCAGATCCGGCTCGTCGTCATCCAGATCCTCGTCCTCTCGCTGCTCGGCACCCTCGGCGGCCGCCTGTGGTACCTGCAGATCCGTGAGGGCTCCGCGTACCAGAAGGAGGCCTCCGGCAACCACGTCCAGCAGGTCGTCGACCCCGCCGTGCGCGGCTCGATCCTGGACGCCCGCGGAGTGCCCCTCGCCGACAACGAGACCCGCCTCGTGGTCTCCGCCTCCCGTACCGACCTGCTCAAGCAGAAGGACGACGGCAAGGCGGTCCTCACCAAACTCGCGGGCGTCCTCGGCATGAAGCCCGAGGAGGTCGTGCAGAAGGTCCGCCTCTGCGACGCCAAGACCCCCCAGCCCTGCTGGAACGGTTCGCCGTACCAGCCGATCCCGATCACCGACGAGGCCACCGCCAAGCAGGCCCTGCAGATCCGCGAGCGCTCCGAGGACTTCCCCGGCATCACCGCCGAGCCCGAGGCCGTGCGCCGCTACCCGGCCCCCGGCAAGGCCCACACCGCCCAGGTCCTCGGCTACCTCTCCCCGGTCACCGACGACGAGATCCAGCAGGCCAAGGACACCTCCTCGCCCTACCTGCGCTCCGACATGGTCGGCCGCTCGGGTCTCGAGCGCGAGTACGACAAGGAACTGCGCGGCAAGGCCGGCGTCACCCGCTACGAGGTCGACAACCTCGGCCGCGTCATCGGCAAGGCCAAGTCCGACGCCGCCGAACCCGGCGCCAACCTGGTCACCAGCATCGACTCCCGCGTCCAGCGGGTCGCCGAGTACGAGCTGGACAAGGCGATGAAGGTCGCCCGCCAGCAGTACGACAAGATCACCCAGGAGAACTACAAGGCGGACTCCGGTGCCGTCGTCGTCATGGAGGCCAAGACCGGCCGGATCGTCGCCATGGCCTCCGCGCCGGACTACGACCCCAACGTCTGGGTCGGCGGCATCTCCGGCAAGGACTACAAGGCCCTCACCGGCAAGAACTCCGACTACCCGCTGCTCAACCGGGCCATACAGGGTCAGGCAGCGCCCGGTTCGACGTTCAAGGTGGTCTCCACCGCGGCCGCCGTCCAGGCCGGCTACGTGTGGGACGGCGGCTACCCCTGCACCAGCTCCTACTCCGTCGGCGGCCAGGTCTTCAAGAACTTCGAGGGCGAGAACTTCGGCCCGATCTCGCTCGGCCGGGCCCTCGAGGTCTCCTGCGACACCGTCTTCTACGGCCTCGCCGACCGCGAGTGGAAGAAGGACGGCGGCATCAACCCGAAGAAGGGCGAGCCGAAGGACTGGTTCTTCAAGACCGCCCACCAGTTCGGCCTCGGCAAGGAGACCGGCGTCGACCTGCCCAACGAGGTCACCGGCCGGGTCCCCGACCGCCAGTGGAAGCTCGACTACTGGAAGGCCAACAAGGACGCCTGGTGCAAGTCCGGCAAGAAGGACGGCACCTACGTCGAGAAGATCGAGTACGAGAACTGCCTCGAAGGCAACAAGATGCGCGAGGGCGACGAGATCAACTACTCCATCGGCCAGGGCGACACCCTCGTCACGCCGATCCAGGAGGCCATGATCTACGGCGCCGTGGCCAACGGCGGCACCGAGTACCAGCCGACCATCGGCAAGGCCGTCATCAGTGCCGACGGCAAGACCGTCCAGGAGATCAAGCCCAAGGCGGTCCGCAAGCTGCCCGTCAGCCAGGCCACCCTCAAGGGCATGGACGACGCCTTCGCCGGCGTCATCACCCGCGGTACCGCCGCCTGGAAGTTCGGCGGCTGGCCGCAGGACAAGATCGCCCTGCACGGCAAGACCGGTACCGCCGAGGTCTACGGCAAGCAGACCACGTCCTGGCTGGCCACCTACAGCAAGGACTACACGGTCATCATGACCATCGCCCAGGCCGGTACCGGTTCCGGTGCCTCCGGTGAGGCGGTCCGCAACATCTACAGCGCGCTGTACGGCGTCGGCGCCGACGGCTCCATCGACAAGAACAAGGCGCTGCTCTACACCCCGCAGAAGGGCCTGCCAAAGGTCCGCACGGACGGCACCATCGCCTCACCGAAGATCTCCAAGGACCCGGTCAAGGACTTCCAGGCCTCGCAGCAGGGCGACAAGCAGGACGACGGCCAGACTCCGGCCGCCACCACGGCCTCACCGTCGACGGGCAACCGCAACACCCGCAGGCGACCGCGCAGGCGGGGAAGCCGGAGGATGCTCACATGACCGGCAACAGCTTCTCCGTCTCCGGATACGGCCCGGCGCGGGCCGGCTGGACCCGGGTCTTCGCCCGGGACTCGCTGGCCCGCCGCCTGGACTGGCCGATGCTGCTGGCGGCGATCGCCCTGTCCCTGCTGGGCTCGCTGCTGGTCTACTCGGCGACCCGCAACCGCACCGAGATCAACCAGGGCGACCAGTACTACTTCCTGCTGCGGCACCTCATGAACACCGGTATCGGGCTCGCCCTGATGATCGGCACCATCTGGGTCGGCCACCGCCAGCTGCGCAACGCCGTACCGATCCTCTACGGCCTCTCGCTGGTCGGCATCCTCGCGGTGCTCACCCCGCTGGGCGCCACCATCAACGGCAGCCGCAACTGGATCGTCTTCGGCGGCGGCTTCTCGCTCCAGCCCGCCGAGTTCGTGAAGATCACGATCATCCTGGGCATGGCGATGATACTGGCGGCGCGGGTCGACGCCGGTGACAAGAAGTACCCCGACCACCGCACCGTCCTGCAAGCCCTGGGCCTGGCCGCGGTGCCGATCCTGATCGTGCTGCTCATGCCCGACCTCGGCACCGTCCTCGTCATGGTGACGATCATCCTCGGCGTGCTGCTCGCCTCCGGCGCCTCCAACCGCTGGGTCTTCGGCCTGCTCACCGCCGGTGTGATCGGCTGCGTCGCGATCTGGCAGCTGCACATCCTGGACGAGTACCAGATCGCCCGCTTCGCCGCCTTCGCCAACCCGAGCCTCGACCCGGCCGGCGTCGGCTACAACACCAACCAGGCCCGGATCGCCATCGGCTCCGGCGGCCTGACCGGCGCGGGCCTCTTCCACGGCTCCCAGACCACCGGCCAGTTCGTGCCCGAGCAGCAGACCGACTTCGTCTTCACGGTCGCGGGGGAGGAGCTCGGCTTCGTCGGCGCGGGCCTGATCATCCTGCTCCTCGGGGTCATCCTGTGGCGCGCCTGCCGTATCGCCCGCGAGGCGACCGAGCTGTACGGCACGATCGTCGCGGCCGGGATCGTGGCCTGGTTCGCGTTCCAGGCGTTCGAGAACATCGGCATGACCCTCGGGATCATGCCGGTCACCGGCCTCCCGCTGCCGTTCGTCTCGTACGGCGGCTCGTCGATGTTCGCGGTCTGGGTGGCGGTGGGGCTGCTCCAGTCGATCAGGTCCCAGCGGCCCATGTCGGCATAGGAGAAGCGGTTCGGGGAACCCGGCAGGGTGAGGGCGTCCTTCGAGGCGTGTCCGGGGCGTGTGCGCCCCAGATGCTTGGCGAGTTCACTCCAGCCGCTTGGCGTGTTCACCCCAGCCGCACTCTCGGTCTCCCTCTGATTCACCCACTGTGACCTCTGCCCTCGCGGCGGCCGGACGATTAGATTCAGTTCATGGCGGATACGAAGCGTGAAATCGAGCGCAAGTACGAGTCCGACGACAGCGGCCTGCCCGACCTGACCGGGGTCGCCGGTGTGGCCGGCGTCCTCGACAAGGGCACCACGGAACTAGACGCGACCTACCACGACACCTCGGACCTCCGGCTGGCCACGGCCGGCATCACCCTGCGCCGCCGCAAGGGCGGCAGCGACGCCGGCTGGCACCTGAAACTCCCCGTCGCCCCCGGCGTCCGGGACGAGATCCACTCCCCCCTCGCGGACACCGTCCCCGACGAACTCGCCGCCCTGGCCCGCTCCCGGGTCCGCGAGGGCCAGCTGATTCCCGTGATCCGCCTGCGCACCACACGCGACGTACAGAACCTCGTCGACGCCAAGGGGCATCTCCTCGCCGAGGTGAGCGTGGACCGGGTCCGCGCCGACCGGCTCTTCGGCGGCAAGGGCACCGCCCAGTGGACCGAGATCGAGGTCGAACTCGCCGACGGCGGCGACCCGGCCTTCCTCGACAAGGCGGAGAAACGGCTGCGCAAGGCGGGCGTACGACGCTCCGACTCCCCGTCGAAGCTCGCCCGGGCCCTCGCCGAGACCCAGGGCGGCAAACCGCACCCCGAGCCGGCCCCCGGCAAGCCCGTCACCGCCGGCGACCACGTCCTCGCCTACGTGCGCGCCCAGCGCGACGCCATCGTCGCCCTCGACCCGGCCGTCCGCCTGGACACCGAGGAGGGCGTGCACGACATGCGGGTCGCCACCCGCCGGCTGCGCAGCACGTTCCGCTCCTTCGGCAAGGTGCTCGACCGGAAGATCACCGACCCGGTCGCCGCCGAGCTGAAATGGCTGGCCGGCGAACTGGGCGTGGGCCGCGACCTGGAGGTCCTCGCCGAACGCCTCACCGCCGCCCTCGCCGACGTACCCCCCGCCCTGGTCTCAGGACCCGTCCACGACCGCCTGCGGGCCTGGGCCGACGCCGCCGAGCGCGGCTCCCGGCACCGGCTGCTCGGCGTCCTGAACTCCCGCCGCTACCTCAACCTCCTCGACACCCTCGACACCCTGGTCGTCGACCCGCCCCTGCTGAAGGCGGCGGCGAGGAAACCCGCGAAGGTGCTCACCAAGGCCGTACGCAAGGACTTCGACAAGGTCACCCACCTGATCGAGACCGCCATGGCCGAGCCCCGCGGCCGCGACCGCGACCTGGGCCTGCACGAGGCCCGCAAGAAGGCCAAGCGCACCCGCTACGCCGCCGAAGCGGCCCGCCCCGCCCTCGGCAAACCAGCGAAGGACCTGGTCAAGTCCATGAAGTCGCTCCAGTCCCGGCTCGGCGAACACCAGGACAGCGTGATGGCCCGCGAAACCGTCCGGGAACTGTCCGCGGTCGCGCACGCGGCCGGCGAGAGCGCGTTCACCTACGGACTCCTCTACGGCCGCGAGGAACAGCGGGCCGCCGACACGGAGGCCGGGATCCCGCACGCCTGGAAGAAGACCAGGAAAGCGGCGCACGTCTGAGCGGACGTACGGGGGACACCGCCGGGCACGTTAGGCTAGATGGTCACCCTCCCCCCAGCCCCACGGCCGGGGGTGCCCCCAGTCAGCTCACAAAGGTCCGCGAGATGCCTGCCGAAGCCGCAGCCCACGTCGCCGAGTCCGTGTTCCCGCAGCTGGAAGCTCTGCTCCCGCACGTGCAGAAGCCGATCCAGTACGTCGGCGGAGAACTCAACTCCACGGTCAAGCCATGGGAGTCCTGCGACGTCCGCTGGGCGCTCATGTACCCGGACGCCTACGAGGTCGGCCTGCCCAACCAGGGCGTCATGATCCTCTACGAGGTCCTCAACGAGCAGGAGGGCGTCCTCGCCGAGCGCACCTACAGCGTGTGGCCGGACCTGGAGGCGCTGATGCGCGAGCACCGCGTCCCGCAGTTCACGGTGGACAGCCACCGCCCGGTGAAGGCCTTCGACGTGTTCGGCCTGTCCTTCTCCACCGAGCTGGGCTACACCAACATGCTCACGGCCCTGGACCTCGCGGGCATCCCCCTGGAGTCCAAGGACCGCACCCTCGACGACCCGATCGTCCTCGCGGGCGGCCACGCCGCCTTCAACCCCGAACCGATCGCGGACTTCATCGACGCGGCCGTCATCGGCGACGGCGAGCAGGCTGTCCTCGACATGACGAGGATCATCCGCGAGTGGAAGGCGGAGGGCCGCCCCGGCGGCCGCGAGGAGGTCCTCTTCCGCCTCGCCAAGACCGGCAGCGTCTACATCCCGGCCTTCTACGACGTCGAGTACCTCCCCGACGGCCGTATCGCCCGCGTGGTCCCCAACAAGTCGGGCGTCCCGTGGCGCGTGTCGAAGCACACCGTCATGGACCTCGACGAGTGGCCCTACCCCAAGCAGCCGCTGGTCCCCCTGGCCGAGACGGTCCACGAGCGGATGTCCGTGGAGATCTTCCGCGGCTGCACCCGCGGCTGCCGCTTCTGCCAGGCCGGCATGATCACCCGCCCGGTCCGCGAGCGCTCCATCACCGGCATCGGCGAGATGGTCGACAAGGGCCTCAAGGCGACCGGCTTCGAGGAGGTCGGCCTCCTGTCCCTCTCCTCCGCCGACCACTCCGAGATCGGCGACATCGCCAAGGGCCTGGCCGACCGCTACACCGAGGACAAGATCGGCCTCTCCCTGCCCTCCACCCGCGTCGACGCCTTCAACATCGACCTGGCCAACGAACTCACCCGCAACGGCCGCCGCTCCGGCCTGACCTTCGCCCCCGAAGGCGGCTCGGAACGCATCCGCAAGGTCATCAACAAGATGGTCTCCGAGGACGACCTCATCCGCACGGTCTCGACGGCCTACGGCAACGGCTGGCGCCAGGTCAAGCTCTACTTCATGTGTGGCCTGCCCACCGAGACCGACGACGACGTCCTCCAGATCGCCGACATGGCGACGAAGGTCATCGCCAAGGGCCGCGAGGTCTCCCGCTCCAACGACATCCGCTGCACGGTGTCGATCGGCGGCTTCGTCCCGAAACCCCACACCCCCTTCCAGTGGGCCCCGCAGCTCTCCGCCGAGGAGACCGACGCCCGCCTGGAGAAACTGCGCGACAAGATCCGCGGCGACAAGAAGTACGGCCGCTCGATCGGCTTCCGGTACCACGACGGCAAGCCCGGCATCGTCGAGGGCCTGCTCTCCCGCGGCGACCGCCGCATCGGCGCGGTCATCCGCGCGGTCTACGAGGACGGCGGCCGCTTCGACGGCTGGCGCGAACACTTCTCCTACGACCGCTGGATGGCCTGCGCCGACAAGGCCCTCGCCCCCTTCGGCGTGGACGTCGACTGGTACACCACCCGCGAGCGCACCTACGAGGAGGTCCTCCCCTGGGACCACCTCGACTCGGGCCTCGACAAGGACTGGCTCTGGGAGGACTGGCAGGACGCCCTCGACGAGACGGAGGTCGAGGACTGCCGCTGGACCCCCTGCTTCGACTGCGGGGTGTGCCCGCAGATGGACACCAGCATCCAGATCGGCCCGACCGGCAAGAAACTCCTGCCGCTGACGGTCAAGAACGCGGACCCGACACCGGCTCCGAGCGGTCACACGCACTGAGGTGGGCGAGACCGCCGATCGGGTGGTTGAGGTGCTGGCGGGGGGTGAGTGAGGAGCAAGCGGCTGCGCTGATGGCCAGGTCGGGTGCTCGGCGTCCGCGTCCGCAAGCGGCCTTCGGACTGCTCTCGTACGCCTGTGCCTGTGCCGGGGAGCAGTGCAGCCATTCAGTCCGAGGTGGAGTGGGTTCAGCGATCTCAAGCGGCTTCGTCATGGTGAGGTCCTGTCCGGCACGGTGGCGGCCATCGAGCGGATGGGCATTTCGCGGCATTGGATTCAGGTCCCGAGCATCCGGTGTGTCCCGGCGTCGGTTTCATCACGTATCCCGAGCTGTCGTGGCGTCGTTTCCAGGCGGCGTCCGACGCCGTTGAGGTCGGGCAGCGGGTGTCGTGCGAGTCCTTGCAGTTCGACACGTGGAACGGAGTGGCTCGGTTGTCCCTGCGTGCGATGGAGCCGGACCCGCTCCGGGTGTTCGCCGAAGGCACCGAGGGCCTGGTGTATCTCTCCGAGCTCGGTGCCTTTGGCGGCGCCAGAGGACGTCGTACAGGTGGGAAAACCAGGCGTCGGTCGTCGTCACGAACGTTGACCGCGAGCGTCGCCGGCTGTCGCTCTCTCGGACTTCACGCACGCGAGCGCAACCGGGCCTCCTGAAATTGCTCGGACGGGATCGCACCACCGGACTGCCGAGGGACCTTGGCTTCTGCACCGCTCCCCGGCGCACTCAACCGATCACGAGCCCTTTTCGATCAGACAAGCTTGTTGATCGGTGAGCGGATGGCGCCCGAGACACCCGAGGGCACGGAGGCGCCGGTGTGGCCCGACGCAGTACCGTGGGATGTACGCAAGCGCCGTGCGCTCCGCGTCGGTTGGCAACAGCAGGGGGCACCATTGGCTGACGAGCCGAGTTCCGCGACCCGCACCAGCGACCATGTTCTGCGCCTCGCCGCGGTCCAGTTGGCCTACGTGCCGAACGTCCGCAAGCTACAGGGCAATTATTGGCTGCCCGACGAACCGCTGCTCGGCCTTCCGCTCGCGTCCGCCGATACGGACGGGGAGATCGCCCTCGCGGGACTCGACCTCAGCGAAGAAGTCGAGTCGAGGACCGACGATGCCCTGGACGCCGCACGGCGCGAACGGATGCGTTCAACCGAGCTCAAGATCAAGCAGGTTCTTGAGTTCTGTGTGGCGCACCATGTCGACCTCGTCGTCTTCCCCGAGTGCTCGATCCCCGCGGAACTGGTGCCCGTTCTCGTCGGATACCGCAACCGGCTGGGCATCTACGCGGGCATCGGTCATCTGCGTGCTCCGGACGCGAGCACACTCGTGCAACACGGCTTCCCCGAGGCCGAGGACGCCGTCGAGTGCAACACCGCTGTCTTCGTAAGCCAGGACGAACTGTGCCTCGTCACCAAGCAGGACCCCGCACACGGTGAGAGCATCGCCCGAGGGCAGGGTCCCAAACGGGTGAAAATCACCAAGGGTGATCGCTCCTACGAGCTGGGGCTCGCCATCTGCATGGATTACGTCAACCTCCGGCGGGACTTCGACGGCGGGGAGAGACCGCCGGACGTGGTGCTGGTCACCGCGCTGTCCAACCCCACCGATGACTTCCTCAAACTCCCGCGTAACTTCGCCACTGTGTTCGCGAACCATGCCGAACTCGGCGGCAGCGCCATCCTCGCACCGGACGTGGCCGGACTCTTCGTCAGCCGCGAGCTGGGCACGGAACCCCTCCCCGCGGGCGAAGCGATCGTCTCCGCCGACTTCGCGGGCTTCGCCACTCGGCCCAGTTCGACCAAGCCCCCGCAGAACCGCATCCACCTGCGGGCCGCCCTGCTCTACGAGGACGACGGCACCGATACCTCCGCGACCGCGGGGGCACTGGCACGCCCGATGCCGACATGGTCCCTAGACCAATACGCCGACGGCCGGTACACCGGTTTCCTGGCCGCCGCCGAGAAGAGTCTCGTCGAAGAGAACCCAGTCCTGCTCACGGCGGTCAAGGCGCTGCGCAGAGGGCAGAAGAGACGGCAGTTACTGGGCGCCACGGATTTCGTCACCCTGAAGACGCATCTCGTTCTCACCCAGGTGCAGTCGGAACCCGAACTCCGCTATGCGGCCCTGAACAAGCTCCACGAGCACTGGCACCCCCTCCTGGAGGATCCGAGCGTCGACGGACTCGGCGAGTTGATCGACACGGTCAACCGGGCCCGTCGGCGACTCGGTCCGCTGATCCGCCTCAGGTACCAGCGCATCACGCCGTCGGCTCTGGCGCCGGACGACGGCAGCGGCCCGAAGGAGTTCACGCTCTTCTACTCGGCGCGCCTCGGCCAGTACAGCGGAGAGAGCGCGGTCCGTAGTCTGCCGCGCCAACTCGGCGTGCTGCGCACGCTCTCCTTGGTCGACGACACCAGCGTCCGGCTGCTGTACCGCGTCATCACGGTCCGCCAGACCAGCGGGAACCTGGCGCCGTTCTTCGACGTCCTGGCGTTCACCGAGAGCAGCGACCCGGCGGTGGCGGAGGATCTGGCCGAAGGCATCGGGCAGCAACTCGGTGTGGCCTTCAGCGGTGGCTGGGACCTCTCCCCAACGGCCGGTCAGGCCGATCTGGAGGCGCCGTTCCTGGTGGAGCTACGCCCCCGGGAAGCAACCGTGCCACCGGTGCAAGAGGACTGGGGCGGCCTCATCGACTATCTGCGCGCCCTCAAGCCGCAGGTGACCGTGCAGATGACCTGCCGCCGCCTACCGGAGGGAGAGCCGTCGGCCGAACGGGCCACCGTGTGGCCCGGGGAAGCCGGGCTCTTCGGCGACGAGGAACGGGACGCGGCGGCCTTCTTCATTCGCGCCGGCCAGGAATCCGCGGACGTGCGCAACCTCGGTCTCCAGATCCACGTCGCCTCCGACGAACGGCTCGGCGACTCCGTGTTGCGCAGCATCGGACTGTGGCTGTTCCGGGGGGTGCCGTTCGACATCGTCTCGGACGGGTCGGCGTCCAACACGCTGGCCCCCGGCGGGCCCGCGCCACAGGGAGCCATCCGGCTGAGTCCTGCCGAGACGCTGCGCGTCTTCCACCCCCCCTACGGCAGGATCGAAGGGCGCGGCCTGCTGCACCGACGCCCCCGGTCCCTCTCCCTGCCGAGCATCACACTTCCCATCGACGGCATCGGTCTGGGCACCGCGCACCTGGCCCACGGCCGCGAGGACCAGCGCGTGGAAGTGCGCTTGGACGCGAAGGCCAGGCTGCGCCACACCTACATCGTTGGCCGCACGGGGTCCGGCAAGACGAACATGCTCAAGCACATGGCCCGGCAGGACATCCAGGCCGACAGATCGGTGGTCGTCATCGACCCGCACGGCGACCTGGTCGACTACCTGCTGGGCCACACCGCGGGCCGGGAGGAGGAGGTGCTCCTGCTGGACCTCGGAGATCCCGAGTTCCTGCCCGTGCTCAACCCGCTCGATCTGGACGTGCGCGGCAAAGCGGAAGCGGAGCTCGCCATCGAGGAGTTCATCCGCCTGCTGGTGCGGCAGTCCTATCACGAGTTCTACGGGCCGCGCTTCGAGGAGATCGTGCGGCTGGCCCTGGAATCCATCACCCACGACGACTACCCGTTCAAACCCCCCGGCGTGATCGACCTCGTCCGTGTGCTGCGCAGCAGCGAAAGGCGCCGCTGGATCAGGGATCTGCTCACCGACTCCGACCTGAAGGAACGCTGGGAGATATTCGAGCAGCAGCGGAACGACCAGATCGCAGAGGTGCTGCACTGGGTGCTGTCCAAGTTCAGCGAGTTGCAACAGGACGGTGCCCTGGGGAAGGTACTGGCGGGAGGCACCTCGACCGTCTCCATCGAGGGCGTGATCAGCCGCGGCGGAGTCCTGCTGGTCAAGCTCCCCGAGTGGGAGATGAGCCGGTCGGCCGCCGCGCTGCTGGGCACCTTCGTCCAGGAACGGGTCCGCAAGGCCGTGTACGCCCGATGGCGGCGACTCGGTGACAAGGCGGACCCCGTCTACATGTACGTCGACGAGTTCCAGGCGTTCGCCGTCACCGGCTTCGACGAACTGGTTGCGGAAGCCAGGAAGTTCGGTCTGAGCCTGGTGCTTGCCCACCAGAACCTGCACCAGCTCAACGCGTTCTCCCGGTTCACCGGGTCCACCTCCGACAACGTACTCTCGGCGATCCTCGGGAACGTCGCCAACCGCATCGTGTTCGGCGTCTCGAACCGCGACGCGAAGCAGCTGGCCGAGGAACTCGACGTGTCGGCCGACATCCTGCGCACCCCCGGGAACCACCGGGGCGTCGCGCAGATGCTGTACGCGGGCGAGTCCCATACGTTCACCCTCCAACCGCCCGGCGCCGACTCCGACCTCGGACTGCCCGCGGCCCGGGACAGCGTGCGCGCCCGCATGATCGAACAAGGGCTGTGGCGCTCCCGGAACGAACTTCGGGCCGACGACGAGGAACGGGAGAGCCGCACCCAGGCGGCGGTACGCGGCTACCTGGACCGCACCCGGCGGCGCCGTCCGGCCCAGGGAGACCACGCGCGGTCCCCCGGCACGGCAGAGTCATCGAGCTTCTTGGACGAGTGGCTCGCGAAGCGGCAGGGCGCCCGTTCCGGTATCGAGGAGTCCGGCACCGACGGCAGCGCCCGCAGACGGGAACTTCTCCGCGTGGCCGCGGTCCTGCGCGCTCCGCTGCTACGCACGGCCGCCGCCCAGCGAGCAGTCGTGCGACGCCGCCGGGAGCCGTCTTCGAGGCGGGCACCGGACGGACCGGATGGGAAAACGGAAGCCGACACCCCAGCCGCAGACGAACCGGACCCCCGGACGAGCCGGCACCACCTTGTGGAGGACTTGGTCCTGACCCATCTGTCCGACGACGACCTCGCATCTTTCGACCGTGCCTACCAGGACACACTGGAGCTGCGTGTCGGTACCACGCTGACCGATCAGCTCAGTGACGACCAAGTGGACGAGTTCGAGCGTATCTACCACGGTCCCGACAGCGCCGCGGTGGCCCGGGCCTGGCTCTCGGCGCACCTGCCCCACTACAAGGCCGTGGTCAGCCGCGAGCGGTCCGCGCTCCTGTGGGAGACCCGTGTGGCCTTGCACAGGATCAGGGAAGGCACCGACCCGGCAGCATGACGAGAACCCGCCGGACACCGAAGCCGAAGGCCTCTCCACGCCCCGACAGGCCTTCTCAGGTCCGCTGCCGCAGACTCTGCGCGAAGCGTTCGGCGAAGGGGTACGGCCGGAATCCGCGCAGTTGTTCGACATGGTCGATGTAGGGTACGGCCGCCGCCATCGCGCTGGCGTAGGAACGGCCCATGCTGCGGGCGACCATGTCCGTGTCGACGTACCTGCCCTCGCAGGCGATCGCTATCGAGTTCATCACCGCGAGGGCGTGCCCGATGCGACTGGCCACTTCCTCGGGCAGCGTTGCCATTTCGTGACTCTCCCGCCCCGCGACCGTCCGGTGCAACAGGCGCCGCCCCGCGCGTACCTCTGCGTCCAGGTAGCGCTCCTGCACTTCGAAGAACGCGCGCAGCCGGTCGGCTTCGGAGGTACGTCTGAAACTCCAGACCGTAAGGCAGACGGCGACGATGGGTGAACTCAGCGCCACCCACAATTCGGCAGACATCGATGCGCCCCCTCCGGCCCGGCTGCTTGGGCCGCCCAGCCCCACCCCGAGCCCTTTACCCCGTCGGCCGCGAACCGAACCGGCCTGCAGTCCTCGTACGGCACCATGGCGGCCAGGTAATGAGAGCAGCTCGTGCCACGTACAACAGCCGTCTGCATCGTCGCGGAGTTCGTGGTTGTCCGTCGAAACCAGACCTTGTTCAGATAGCCGACCGGCAAGAAACTGCTGCCGCTGATGTTGAAAGACGCAGCACCGGCGCCGAGCGGTCACGCTCGCTGAGAGTGATCCGTCGAGGCGCGCCGCGGACGTCAGGCCGTGGTGTGCCAGCCGGGCTCCAGGCTGTCGAGGAGGGCGTGGAACGCCTCCTGGGCCTGGTCCCACTGGCCGTTCGCCAGGGGGGTGATCAGGAGGCCGAGGGTGGCGCCGGTCAGCAGGGTGGCCTGGGACCGCGCACGGTCCGGAGTCATGCCGAGGTCGCGGAAGACGGAGGTGAGCAGGGCCGTCCACTGCGAGACGACGCTGTGCATGACGGGCCCGTAGCGGTCCGGGTGCAGCACGCTGGCGCTCATGATCTCCAGGTGGAGCGGGAGTGCCGCCCGCACCTCGGGGTCGCCGAACTGGCGCCACACCTGCTCCATGAAGCGACGCAGGCCCGCCGGGTCCGTGGGCTGGCCCGTGGTCTCGAGCAGCTCGCGGGTGCGCCGCAGGGGCAGGCGCTCGTAGACGCCGAGCGCCTCCGCGACCATCCGTTCCTTGCTGCCGAAGTAGTACAGGAGCATGCGGTCGCTGGTCCCGAGGGCTCTGGCCAACGGGCGCAGGGACAGGTCCGCCAGGCCGTTGCGCATGACGTACTCACGGATCTGCTCCAGGAGATCGCGTCGCTTGGCCGGATCGGGTCGACGGGGCATGGAAGCTCCCAGACGTGCGCGGACCAGGAGGCTCTGCGGGCGCCGGTAATGAGAGGGTTTATGGTGTTTTTACTGTAGCAGTGGTTACATCTTTACGGGATGTAGCGACTGCTACGTGCCGGCCGCCACAGGAGGGACTGATCGTCATGGCCACCCGGGCCATCGGCTGCCGCATCGGCTACCGCGTCGGCTTCCAGCGGGCAGGGCAGCAGCCCGCCGCCGACGCACCCTCGCGGCTCGCCCGGCAGTGGGCGCTGTGGTCCCGGATGCTCGCGCCGCTGCGACCGCTGGACGCACCGCGCGGCCGCGTCACGGACCGGGACGCCTCCTGGCCGCTGCGGCGGGAACCGACCTCCGCGCGCCGGGCCCGCCGACTGGTGACCGCGCGACTCGGCGAGTGGGGCGCTCACGAACTCACCGACACCGCCGAGCTGCTGGTCAGCGAACTGGTCACCAACGCGCTGCGGCACACCCGCGGTGCGCTCAGGCTCAACCTGCAGCTGCACGACTCCCGCCTGCTGTGCGAGGTCGAGGACACGGAGACCGCCTCCCCGGTCCGCGCCGTCGCCGACGCGGACGCGGAGAGCGGCCGGGGCATCGAACTCCTCGACCTGCTCGCGGACTCCTGGGGCAGCGTCCGTACCCCCACCGGCAAGACCATGTGGTTCGAGCTGCGAGCCGACGACGGCCCCGGCGCGGTCCGAGAGCCGTGAGGACGGCGACGGCGGCGGCCTGAGGGCCCCCGCGGCTACCAGGTCACCGGCAGCTCCAGCGGGAACCGCCTGATCGTCTCCGTGTCCCACCGCAGCCGCTCCGGCGGCACCGCGAGCCGCAGACCGGGGAACCGCTCCACCAGGCGTCCGACGGCCACTTCGAGTTCCGCCATGGCCAACGGCATCGCGATGCACCGGTGGCCGCCCCAGCCGAAGGTCATGTGCGGGGCGCTGGGCCGGTCGAGGTCGATGACGTGCGGGTCCGGATACCGTTCCGGGTCGCGGTTGGCCGTCAGGTACGACACGTGCACGAAGTCGCCCGCCTTGATCCGCGCGCCGTCCAGCTCCACGTCCTCGAGCGCCACGCGGGGGATGCCCACGCCCTTGCGGAACGGGATGCAGCGGAGCAGTTCGTGCACGACGTCGGTCAGGGTCTCCGGCCGCTCGGCGAGGTGCCGCATCAGCTCGGGGCGGGTCAGGAGCAGGTAGACGATGTTGCTGATCTGGCAGGTCGCCGTGTCCTGCCCGCTCAGTGCCAGCGTCAGCGTCATGACGGCCAGTTCCCTGTCGTCGAGCTGTTCCTCACCCTCCCGCGCCGCGGCCATCACACTGACGAGGTCGGTGCCGGGGGAGTCGCGGCGCAGCCGGACGAGGTCGGCGAAGTAGTCCGTCAGCTCGGCCTTCGCCGTCGCCGCCGCCTCCTTGTTGCCCGCGCCGACGACGAGCAGCCGGTGCACGGACTCCTCGATCCGCGGCCACTCCTCCCTCTCGATACCGAGGAGGTCCAGCACGGCGTGCTGGGGGAGCTTGTTGGACAGGTGCGTGACCACGTCCGCCGGTGGTCCCTCCCGCTCCATGTCGTCCAGCAGGCGATCCGCGAGCCGGACGATCCGGTGCCGCATGCCGTCGACCTGCTGCTGCGTGAAGGCCTGCGAGGCCAGGTGGCGGACCCGGCTGCTGTGCGGCGGGTCCATCACGTTGATCGACTCCGGCGAGACGATGGGCTCCGGCGTCATCCGCGGGTAGTCGTGGCCGATGATGCCCGCCCTGCTGAACCTCGGGTCGGTGGTCACCTGCTTGACGGAGTCGAAACCGGTGATCAGCCAGGCGTCCGCGGCGCCGTAGGGGAGCCGGATGCGCGCCGGGGCACGGCGGCCCATCAGATCCGCGAGCGCCGGGTCGAAGTCGAGCGCTTCGCTGAAGTCGAACGGGCAGATGTCTGTCTCGTTGTCCGCGGCCATCAGCCGGTTCCTCCAGGCATGGGTACGACGGTGGTGGTGTCCGGGCGGGGTGAGTCGGGGAGGTGGTTGCGTCGGGGAGGGTGGTTGCGTCGGCGTTGCAGGGGCTCCTCGCAGGATGCAAGCACGCGCGACGCCGTGCACCGCTGACCGGCACAGTTGCACCCGGCCAGGTGGGCTAACACCGGGAGTGGTCCGGCACGCGGGGCCGGCTCGGGGCCGGCCCGGAGTCGGCTGAGGGGGCGGGCGGAGCGTGGACGGCTGTGATGTCTCCCACGAGGTCTTGTCGCGGCCGGACGGACTACCTAAATTCGGTCATATGTCCGCCCAAGATTCCGCCCTTCCCACTGAGCCGGTCGAGTTCTCCGTCGATCTCACCGGGCACGAGCTGACCCGGCGCGCCCACGTCATGAACGCGCTCGGCGCCGAGTGGGACCCCGTCGAAGTGATGCGGGGCGAGGAGGAGGCGTACGACATGCTGTACTCCGGACTCGACGAGGAGCAGCAGCGGCTGTACGACTCGCTGGTCGAGGCCGGCGTACTGCCTCGGCGCAGCTGAGCGTCGGCCTGTCCCGGGCTCGACGTGCCGGTGCGGTGTTCGCGCAGGCGACGGGTGATGGCCACCGTGGACGGGTGATCCTCGTTCCGGACTGACCGCCGTCGGAACCACCCGGCAAGGGTGAGGCGGCTCGTGCCGCCCCGCCGGATGCTGCTGGGGAGCGGACCACGCGACCGGGCGGACGAAGGGACGAACCGACGATGGGCGACGGAGCCGAACGCGACGAGCGGGCGGAGCGCATAGCGGAGTTCATCGAGCCGCTGCTGGTCGAGCCCGGGACCAAGGTCCGGCTGGCCGAGGACTTCGACCCCGCTTACAAGGGGGGCATCCGCAAGAAGAAGGACGGCGTCGAACTCCTCCGCAGCGGCACCGAACTGCTCGCCGACTACCAGCGGCGGCTGGCCGCCCAGGACACCTACGGGGTGCTGTTGTGCCTGCAGGCGCTGGACGCCGGCGGCAAGGACGGCACCATCCGCCACGTCATGAGCGGAGTGAACCCGCAGGGCGTGCGCGTCTCCAGCTTCAAGGTGCCCTCGGACGAGGAACTCGACCACGACTACCTGTGGCGCTACTCCCGCGATCTGCCCCGGCGCGGCGAGATCGGCATCTTCAACCGTTCCCACTACGAGGAAGTGCTCGTGGTGCGGGTCCACCCGGAGAACCTGCGCCGCCAGAAGCTGCCCGACGCGGCATGCGGCAAGGACGTCTGGGAGCGGCGGTACCGGGAGATCAACGACTGGGAGCGCTACCTCAGCGACAACGGCTTCAGGATCGTGAAACTGTTCCTGAATCTGTCGAAGGAAGAACAGCGCACCCGTTTCCTGAAACGTATCGACGTTCCCGAACGGAACTGGAAGTTCTCGTCCGCCGACGTACGCGAACGGGCCCGGTGGGACGACTACCAGCGGGCGTTCTCCAAGATGCTGTCCGCGACCAGCACGCCATGGGCGCCGTGGTACGTCGTTCCTGCCGACCACAAGTGGTTCGCCCGGGTCTGCGCGGCAGCCGTGCTCGCGCACACCCTCATCGACATCGACCCCCAGTACCCGCAAGTCAGCGCCGAGACCAGGCGTGAACTGGCCGACGTCAGGCGTGAACTGGAGGCGGAGGCACCCGACGAAAACAAGAAGAACAGCAGGAACAACAACAAGAAGAGCAACAAAAAGAAGAGCAACAAAGAGAAGAAGGCCGGCAGCAAGAAGCACGGCAGTTAGTGGGAGTGCGAGGGACGGGGGCCGGGAACGGAGGCACCTACATGACCGCGCAGACAGACGCCTCGCAGGACCGGGAGGCCGACGACCGGACGTGGTACACGCGTCCGCCGGAGGAGGTGGCCGCGGCCTTCCAGGTCGATCCGGCCGCCGGACTGTCCACCGCCCGAGCCGCGGAGCTGCTCCGTACGCACGGCCCCAACGCACTGCCCGAGGAGAAGCCGCTCCCCGGCTGGCGCCGCTACCTCGCCCAGTACCGCAGTTACATGCAGCTGGTCCTGGTGAGTGCCGCCGTCGTCTCGCTCGTCATCAAGGAGTGGAGCACCGGAGTCCTGCTGCTCGTCCTGACCGTCGTCAACGCGGTCGCCGGGATGCGCCAGGAAGGCAAGGCCGACAGCGCCATGAACGCGCTGAAGTCGATGATGAAGGCGTCCGCGCGGGTGCGCAGGGACGGCACCGAGTCGAAGGTCCCGGCCGAGGAGGTCGTCCCCGGTGACGTGGTGCTGCTCGCCGCCGGCGACGAGGTGCCGGCGGACGGCCGTATCGTCACGGCGAACGCCCTGCAGATCGACGAGTCCGCGCTGACCGGCGAGAGCGTGCCGGCCGCGAAGGAGTCGGGCCCGCTCACCGGCGCCGATCTGCCGCCCGGCGAACGCCACAACATGGCGTTCATGAACACGCCCGTCACCCACGGCAGCGCCACCGTGATCGTCACGGCCACCGGCGTCGACACCGAACTCGGCCGGATCTCCGGCATGTTGTCGAGCACGCCGCGGGAGGCCTCGCCGCTGACCCGGGAGATGGACCGGCTCACCCTGTGGATCACGGCGACCGCCGGGGTGACGATGATCCTGATGTTCGTGCTCGGCCGCAGCCGGGGCACGGCGTGGGACGCGCTGTTCGTCAGCGCCGTGTCGCTGGCGATCGCCGCCATCCCCGAAGCCCTGCCGACGGTCTCCCAGACGATCCTGTCCATCGGAGCGATCGACCTGTCCCGGCGGCAGGCGATCGTGAAGGACCTGCCGTCGGTGGAGGCGCTGGGGTTCACGTCGGCGATCAACTCCGACAAGACCGGCACGCTCACCATGAACCAGATGACCGCGGTCGAGGTCATCGACCCCGGTGACCGCTACACCGTCTCCGGCACCGGCTACGCCCTGGAGGGCAGGATCCAGCACCCGGTCGGCAGCGCCCCGGACATGACGGACGCGATCCTGCCCTACCTGGTCGCCAACGACGCCCGCCTGGTGGACGGCAAGGTCGTCGGCGACCCCACGGAGGGCGCCCTGCTGGTCCTCGGCCACAAGGCGGGCCTGGACGTCGACGCCACCCGGGAACGGCTGCCGCGGCTGGCCGTGCTGCCCTTCGACCCGTCCTACAAACTGATGGCCACCTTCAACAGGGCCACCGACGACGACGGCCGCCCGGTCGTGCGCTGCTTCGTGAAGGGCGCGGCACCCGCCATGATGGCCCGCGCGGCGACGGCCCTGCGGCAGGGCACGTCCGTCCCCTGGGACGACACGCTGCGGCAACGCGCGCAGGAGCATGTCGAACGGATGGGCGGCGAGGGCCTGAGGGTGATGGCCGCCGCCCGCCGCGACCTCGACCCAGCGCTCTTCGACCCGGACGGCGACCTGCTCGCTCATGTCACCGACCTGCAGATGACCAGCCTGGTCGGGATGGTCGACCCGCCGCGCGCCGAGTCGAAGGCCGCCGTCGCCGACGCGCAGGCCGCGCACATCAGGGTCCGCATGGTCACCGGCGACGACGTCGTCACCGGCGCCGCCATCGCCCGGCAGCTCGGCATCGAGGGCGAGGCCGTGCTCGGCGCGGACTTCGCCGCCCTCCCGGAGAGCGAACGGCTGGCCAGGATCGACGGCATCGGCGTCGTCGGCCGGGTCGCCCCCGAGCACAAGGTGCTGCTCGCCGAGACCCTGAAGAAGAAGGGCCGCGTGGTGGCCATGACCGGCGACGGCGTCAACGACGCGCCCGCCATCAAGGCCGCCGACGTCGGCATCGCCATGGGCTCCGGCACCGAGGTCGCCAAGAACGCCGGCCGCATGGTGCTCGCCGACGACAACTTCGCCACGATCGTCTTCGCCGTCGAGCAGGGCCGCAAGATCTACGACAACCTCACCAAGTACATCCGGTTCGTGCTCGTCCTGCTCGTGGTGTTCGTGCTGACGTTCCTCGGCGCGACCCTGTTCGACATCGCCGCGGGGGAGCCGTTCACCCCGGCGCAGGTGCTGTGGATCCACTTCTTCGTCAACGCGGCGTTCGGCTTCGCCCTCGGCTTCGACCGGCAGAGCCCCGGCCTGATGGCCCGCCGGCCGCGTCCGCGCGGCGCGCACGTGCTGTCCCGGGGAGTGCTGCTCACCGTCGGACTGTCCGGTCTCGCGATCACCATCGGGCTGCTCTGTCTGATCGAACTCGGCAGGTCCCGCTACGGCAGTGTCCCGATCGGCCAGTCGATGGCGTTCACGTCCTTCGCGCTCTGTCTGATCGTGGCCGCGCTGGAGTGCCGCAGCGAGCGGGCCACCGTGTTCACCACCGCCAGCTTCGACAGCAAGCAGATGAACCGGGCGATGCTGATCGAGTTCGTCCTCGCGGTCCTGGTCACCCAGATGGACGCCTTCCGCCGGCTGCTGGGGACGACCGAGCTGGACCTGGCCCAGTTCGCCTGGACGCTCGTCCCGGCGCTCGCGCTGCTGGCGCTGTGGGAGCTCGGCAAGTTCCTCGCCCGCTGGAACGGCCGGCCCACCGCGAACACGTGACGTGCGTTCCGCGGGTCAGGCACGGGGGCCGAGGCCGCCGGCGCGCCGCCGACGGCGCGTGATCGCCAGACGCAGCACCCGCCGCCAGTCGGCCGGAGGCCGGTTCGGCGGAGTGCCCGGCCGGTGCCGGGGGACCCGGACCCGCAGCGCGCCGGGGGAGATCCGGCACACCACCGGAGCGGGCAGCACGACGGACTCGCCGTCGATCCCGGCCGGCACGACCCCCGCACCACCGCCCGCGCCGGGGCGCGCGTCGCCGTTCGCGCCCGGGGCCACACCGCTGCCCGCGCCCGGGGTCGCGTCGGTGTCCGTGTCGACGACGACCTCGTGCGTGGTCAGGCGGGTCAGGGCCGGCGGCCTGCGGGTCAGCAGCCGGGCCGCCCGGGCGGAGCTGTCGACACACACGCCGAGGACGCCCAGCCACCCGGAGTCCAGGCACTCCCGCAACCCGGGACGGACCGGGTCACCGAGGCGCCGGTAGGGGTTGTTGCTGACCAGCACGGCCTGGAGCCCGCGGGCGCGCCGGCGCCCGGCGCGCATCCTCAGACGGGGCGCGTCGGGGCCGGTGAGCAGGGCGGGCAGCGCCCGCAGCACGGTCTGCAGTTTCGCGTCCCGGTAGCCGGGCTCGGCGACCACGGCCGCGTACGTGCCGAAGGACGCGTTGTTGACGAACACCCGCCCCGCGGCGAACCCGAGGTCCACCCGGAACTCGACGGCGTCGGTGAACGCCTCCAGGGCGGCCGCCGGGTCGTCGCGGTCGAGACCCAGGTCGAGGGCGAAGTGGTTGCGGGTGCCGGCCGGGATCACCACGAACGGCACGTCGTGCCTGGCCGCGACCTCGGCGACCAGCGCCTGGGTGCCGTCCCCGCCCGCCACCGCCAGCAGGTCGGCGCCGTCCGCCACCGCGCGCCGGGCCAGCTCCGCCACGTCCTGGTGGTGCGCGGGATCCAGCAGGACCACCTGGGCGCCCGCCGCCCGCGCCTTCTCGGCGAGTCCGAAGCGCGCCACCTTGCCCCCGCCGGAGCGCGGGTTCATCACCACCCACGGCCGGCTGGCCGGTGGCACCGCGACGGGTTCGCGGCCGCGCCCGCCGGACCCGGCCGCCGGGGTCGTCGCGATCCGCGCCGCCGTCAGCGCCAGCAGCCACAGGCCGAGGGCCAGACAGGCGGGCACCAGCATGCCGTGGCCGACGAACAGGGCCAGGGCGGTGACCGGCGCGGCGGCCGCCAGCAGAGCCCCGGCGGCACGCAGCGGCCCGGGGTGCGCCAGGGTCCACCACAGGCCGACGCCGGCCAGGGCCACCGAGGCGATGGCGACCAGCACCCACAGCAGGCTGCGCAGACCGGCGGCGACGAGCAGCACGAGCAGGCTGCCGAGCAGGGCGATCACCGCCACCCGCGCCCAGGAGAAGGCCGTCAGCCGCTCAGCCCGCCGCATGGCCGCCGCTCAGGACCGGCCGCCCGGCACGGGAAACCCCTCCCCGGCCGGCGCCACACGCGCGCGAGTCGACGCGGCAGTACGCGCGCGGGTCGACGGGGCCGCACGCGCGCGGGCCGACGGCACCACGCGCGCGCGGGTCAACGGGGCGGTACGCGCGCGGGTCGACGGGGCGGTACGCGCGCGGGTCGACGGGGCGGTACGCGCGCCGGTCGACGGGGCCGCACGCGCGCGGGGCGTGGACCTTCGCGGCCGGATCGCCGACGCCGCCCCAGCCAGGGCCGGTCGGGAACGCGCGGCCCTTCCGGAACACGCCGTTGGATGGGCGGTCGTACGGCTGACGGGGCTGCGGGTTCATGGGCGTCCCTCCGACACGGCTCCCCGATGCCGGAATCCTGCCGTGTCGAGGATGCGGCGGGCCGGGACGACACGCCTCACCCGGGGCGGGTGAGACCGGGGACGCCCGCCGGGGGGAGCCTTCGGGGCGCTGCGAAACCGTGACAGGGCCGCCATGGAAGCCGTACCGCCTCGCCCGCACAATTCTTGGCAACCGAGTCGGACGAGCGGCGGGGGAGCCGGCGGTCATGGAACTGGAACTGAGCTACGACTGGCTGGGCGGCAGACTCCGTGCCATCGGGGACGTCCCGCTCACCTACGGACGGTGGGGCGGCCGGCCGCTGGCGCTCGGCCCGCATCCCCTGGAGTACGACATGCTCGGCAGCCGGCTGCGTCGGATCGGCGACACGGAGATCGGCTACGGACGGCTGGGCAGCGTCCCGAGGACGTTCGGCACCTGGGAGGTGGACTGCACGGCCTGGTCCGGGATCCCGCAGCGCGTCGGACCGTACTCCGTGGACCATCCCAGGTTCAGCGGACGGGTGCGCGCGATCGGACCGCTGTCCGTCTCGTACGACTTCCTGGGCAACCGGCCCCGCCACCTCGAACTGCCCGGCGGCTGGCAGGAACTGCCGGACGATCTGCTGCGCGTCGTCTTCCTGGTCCTGCACCTCCAGACCGAACGCGGGCGCAGCTCGTCGGCCGCCGGATAGCACCCGAAAACGGCCCGTAACAGCCCGGAACAGCCCGAGGGCCCGCCGGACGGATCCGGCGGGCCCTCGGGTGATGCCAGGTCAGACGGCGCCCGCGTACTTCGGGTTGGGGCCGTACTGGTTCTCCTCCGGCTTGCCCTCGGAGGCGAGCCAGACGAGCACGATGATCCAGCCGACCAGCGGGATGATGCCGATCAGGATCAGCCAGCCGGAACGGCCGGTGTCGTGCAGCCGGCGGACCGCGACGCCCAGACCGGGCAGCAGGACCGCGAGCGCGTAGATCGAGCTGAGGGCGGCGAACCCGATGAGCCGCCCGACGACCGCCAGCACGATGCTGATGATCAGGTTGAACAGGAAGAACATCCAGTATTCCTGCCGGCGCGCACGGCCGCTGAACACCGCGTACTTCTTGAGTACGTCCACGTACCAGTTCATTACTCGTCCCCCCGGGGATCAAGGCTTGATTGGCTCTCAGCAAATCAAGCCGGGATGGCCGGTTCCATTCAGATTGGCGTGAGCGGGTCAACCGTTACCGTGTCGCTGCCATTCGGTGATCAACCGGATCCGAACCGATCGCGTCCCACCTTCAGGTGGATTTTCGTGGCGCCCACACGCACCCGGGGCCGCCGTCCGCCGTCCTCGCGCCGGACGGCGGTCGCCGACCGAACGGGAACCCCCGGGCCGCGACACACGTACTCTGGATGGAAGCAGTGCACAGGGGTACGGCCGGCAGCGGTACGGCCACTGTGGCGACAACCTCACGAGAACCACGAAGGACTGACGACACTGGGCAAGCGACAGCCCGAAGGCCCGCCGCCCGCACCCGCGGTGCAGCGCATCCGACTGCGCTACACCAAGCGCGGCCGCCTCCGGTTCACCAGCCACCGTGACTTCCAGCGCGCCTTCGAGCGTGCGCTGCGCCGCGCCGAGGTGCCGATGGCCTACTCGGCGGGGTTCACACCGCACCCGAAGGTGTCGTACGCCAATGCCGCACCCACCGGCACGGGCAGCGAGGCGGAGTACCTGGAGATCGCGCTCGCCGCACCCCGCGACCCGGAGCGGCTGCGCGCCCTCCTCGACGAGTCCCTGCCCACCGGGCTCGACATCGTCGACGCGGTCGAGGCACGCACGTCAGGACTGGCCGACCGGCTCACCGCCTCCGTGTGGGAGCTCCGGCTGCCCGGCGTGGACCCGGCCAGGGCCGAACAGGCCGTCGCCGCGTTCAACACCGCCGAGACCGTCGAGGTCCAGCGCATGACCAAGAACGGCGTCCGCACCTTCGACGCCCGCCCCGCCGTCGTACAACTTGAAACACGGAGTGAAACGGCTGATAGGCCGACCGACCAGGCCTGTGCGATACTGCGGCTGGTTGTTCGGCACGTGACGCCTGCCGTACGACCCGACGACGTCCTGTCCGGTCTCCGCGCCGTGGCCGACCTGACGCCGCCGGTCCCCGCAGCGGTGACCAGGCTGGCGCAGGGGCTGCTCGATGAAGAGACCGGCACGGTGACCGACCCGCTCGCGCCCGACCGCGAGGCAGTGGAGGCCCTCTCGAAGGCCGAACCCACTGCCACCGCGACGGCGCCGGCGTAAGGAAGGTCCCGCGAAGGACGGACGTCGTAGCGCAGCCCTCGGACTCGGGAGCCACCTGGGTCGGGCAGCGCACCGACCAGAAGACTTTCGCCAGGCCGTCCGCGACAAGGCGTACGGAACCGGCGAGACAGGACACAGAGAGCTCCTGTGCGGCGCCCGCGCCCCACACGGCGGCACCGCGCATCGCGCGAGCCGTGGACGTCACCGGTGGTCGCTCGAACAGATCGACGCCGGACCAGGCGCGGCGCCCGGGAGCCTGACGGGAGAAACGCCCGCATGCTCGAACCGACCGAGCCCATCGAGGGCTCCGAACCGAACACCCCGAGCGACACCCTGCCGCCGCGCAGGCGTCGCCGTGCCGCGTCCCGCCCCGCGGGACCGCCCGTCGGGGCCGAGGCCGTGACGGAGAACGAGGCCGAGACCACCGTTCCGGCCGTACCGGCCGCCCAGACCACCGAGGTCGCGGAGGCCGCCGAGACGGCCGCTGCCGTTGCCGAGGAGGCCGCTCCGGCCCCGCGTGCGCGCCGCCGAGCCACCCGCCGGGTCTCCGCACCCGCCGCGACCCCGGAGGCCGCCGAGGCCGCCGAGGCCGCCGAGACGGTGGTGCCCGCCACCGCCGCGGTCACCGAGCCCGCCGAGAGCCCGGCCGAGGCCGCCGCGCAGAGCGAGGAGGCCACCCCGCCCCGCACCCGCCGTCGTGCCACGCGCCGCGCCTCCGCGCCCGCCGGAGCACCGGCCGCCGCCACCGGGACCACGGGGGCCACCGAGGCTCCTGAGGCCGGCGCCGCCACCGGGTCCACCGCGGCCGCCGAAGCCGTGGAGCCCGTGGAGGCTGCCGAGGAGGCCGCTCCGGCCCCCCGTACGCGCCGCCGTGCCACCCGCCGGGTGACCGCGCCCGCCGCGGCCCCGGAGGCCACCGAGGCCGCGGACGAGACCGCCGCACCCGCCGTCGCCGCACGGACCGCCGAGACCGCTGAGGCGGACGAGACGGCCGAAACCCCTGAGGTCGACGAGGCCGGTGAGGCCGCGCAGGCCGCTGCCGCCGCCGAGGAGGCCGCTCCGGCCCCGCGTGCGCGCCGCCGTGCCACCCGCCGGGTGACCGCGCCCGCCGCGGCCCCGGAGGCCACCGAGGCCGACACCGCCGCCGAGGCTGTCGTGGAGACCCCGGCCGCCCCCGCTCCGGCCGCCGAGGCCGCGACCGCTCCGG
>NZ_JAKQYH010000056.1:0-75084 GCF_022343545.1 Streptomyces arenae | reverse complement strand
GGGCGGGAACGGGGGCGCACTGCGGGGCGGGGGCGTGCGTGCACTGGGGGCTCTTGCGCGGGGAGACGTATCTGGACCCGTTGCTGCTGTTGCCGCCGTGGCTGTTGAACCGGGGCCCGTCGAGACTGCTGCCGGTACTGGGGGTGCCGCTGCCGAAGGGGTCGTGAGAGCCGAAGGGGTCGTGAGAGACGGTTGCGCGACTGCGGCTCGGTGGGGACGGCTGCGCGACTGCGGCCCGGTGGAAGACCGTTGCGCGAGTGCGGCTCGGTGGGGGCTGATCGCGCAGTTCCCCGCGCCCCTGACGGGGCGCTACAGCCGTCGGCTCTTTTCAGCCGCGGGTAGTCGCCGGTGAGCGCCCCCCCCCGGCCCCCTCAGCCCCTACGCCCCCTCAGCCCCCTCAGCCCCCTACGCCCCGCAAGGCCATCGCCACAGCCGCATCTGTGATGACCTCGGGGTCCTCCGCCGCGCCCAGCTCGATGCGGCGGACCGCGGCGTCCACGACGCCCTGGACCAGCATCGCGGCGAGGCGGGGCTGGTCGTGGCCCAGTTCCGCCAGCGCCGCGACGATCATCGCGACCAGGCCCCCGTGCGCGGCGCGGATCTTCTCGCGGGCCCCGGCGTCCAGCTCGCTCGCCGAGATCGCGACCACCGCCCGGTGCCGCCGGTCCCCGACCAGGGTCAGCTGCCGGCGCACATACGTCTCGACCTTGCCCTCGGCGGTGGCCGCCCGCTCCATCGCCGCCTCGACCTCCGCCGCCCACACGGGGAAGTCGACCTCGCACAGCTCCTCGACCACGGCGGCCCGGGAGCGGAAGTACTCGTACACCGACGACCGCGCGAGCCCGGTCCGCTCGGCGAGCGCCGGGAACGTCAGCGCCTCCGTCCCGCCCTCGGACAGCAGGGACCGCGCCGCGTCCAGCAGGGCGGCTCGCTGCATCGACCGGTGCTCGGCCACGGAGGCCGCTCGAATCCTTGGCACGGCGTCCACTTTACGGACGCACCGGGCCGCGCGGGAGGCAGCACGACGGGGACGCGGGCCACCTCGCCGGCGCCGACGGCGGAAAACCCTCGCTCAGCGGCCGAAACTCGCCAGCTTCGCGCGCAGCTGAAGCACCGACTTGGTGTGGATCTGGCTGACCCGGCTCTCGGTGACCCCGAGTACGTTCCCGATCTCGGCGAGGGTGAGTCCCTCGTAGTAGTAGAGGGTGACCACGGTCTTCTCCCGGTCGGGCAGCGTGTTGATCGCGCGCGCCAGGAACCGCCGCAGCTCCCGGTCCTCGGCCACCTCCACGGGGTCGTCCGCGGCGGTGTCCTCCAGCGTGTCCATGAAACTCAGGCCGTCCCCGCCCTCGCCCCCGACGTGCAGCAGTTCCTCCAGGGCCACCACGTTGGCCAGGGACAGCTGGCTGAAGACGGCATGGAGCTCGTCGACCTCGATGCCCAGCTCCGCCGCCACCTCCCCTTCTGAGGGCGTTCTGCGCAGCCGCGCCTCCAGGGTGGCGTAGGCACGCTCGACGTTGCGGGCCTTCTGCCGCACCGAGCGCGGGATCCAGTCCAGCGCCCGCAGCTCGTCGATCATGGCACCGCGGATCCGGGTGATCGCGTACGTCTCGAACTTGATCTCCCGGTCGACGTCGAACTTCTCGATCGCGTCGATCAGCCCGAACACCCCGGAGGAGACGAAGTCGGCCTGCTCCACGTTGGGCGGCAGACCGACGCTCACCCGTCCGGCCACGTACTTGACCAGCGGCGAGTAGTGCAGGATCAGCTGCTCCCGCAGCCGCTCGTCCCCTGTCGCCTTGTACGACCGCCACAGCTCGTCGAGTGTCGAGGGAGCGGGCGGCCGCACGCTGCCACCGTCACGGGCGGCTGGGGGGATCGCCGCCCGGTCGGACCCGGAGGTGTGCTGGGGCATTCGTCGCCTTGTGCCGTTCTGCTGTGAAGTGCCAGGAATTGCCGTGATGTGCCGAGAGACGGGTGGGCCGGGGGGAGGGGAGGTCGGGCGCGGTGGCGTTTCTGGGGTCGGTGGGCGTGGTCCGCGCGGGGCTTTTCGTGAGCGTAGCGTGACTGAGGAGTCGCGGTGCGCGAACAACGAGGCTCCACCCCTGCGCGAACACCCTGTACGGCGCGTCGGGGCGCGTCCGGCCGGTTGCTCTGCGTGATCGCCCGGGGCGTCAACTCCGGGAATTCCCAAGGGGGTCGGGCGTTCCCCCGGACGGCCGAACACGCTCGGTCAGCACCGACTCCGACCGCCCCTGACCGAGATCAACGCCTGGCGTGTCAACTTCCAGCCGTCGTCATGTCGTTCGACGTAACCAAGTGCTCGGAGTTCGTACAGCCTCGCGACCGCCTCGTCCTGGGACGTCTGGGCGCCGCGGGCCACCTCTTCGGGTGATGCCGGCCGGTTGCCGGGCAGGGCGGCCAGGACCTGCCGGGCGGCGGGCTCCAGCAGGTCCCGCGGGAGGACGGGACCGCGTCTGGCCGGGGCCAGCTCGCCCATGTCGCCCACGAGTTCGACGACTTCCGCGGCGTCGGTGACCAGCACGGACTCGCCTCTCAACAGTTCGTGCACCCCGGCCGAGAGGGCGCTGGTGGCCGGCCCGGGCACGCCCATCGTGAACCGGCCGAGCCGCTGCGCCGCCCGTGCGGTGACCAGCGAGCCGCTGCGGTGGGCGGCCTCCACGACGACGGTTCCCCTGGTGAGGGCGGCGATGACCCGGTTGCGGAGCACGAACCTGCTGGGGGTGGGGTGTTCGCCGGGCGGCAACTCCCCCACCACCAGTCCCTGTTCGGCGATCCGGTTGATCAACTCGGTGTGTCCTCGGGGGTAGGGCCGGTCGACCCCGCAGGCCAGGACGGCGGCGGTGGCGCCGCCGGCACCGAGGGCTCCGCGGTGGGCGGCGCCGTCGACGCCGTAGGCACCGCCGGACACCACCACCCAGCCGCGCTCGGCGAGCCCGGCGGCGAGGACGGCCGCCATGTGGGCGCCGTACTCGGTACAGGCCCGGGCGCCGACGACGGCGACGGCCTGGAGCGCCCACATACGCAGGCTGGGCCGCCCCCGCACCCACAGCCCGAGTGGCCGGGCATCACGAAGGTCGTCGAGCTGGGCCGGCCACTCGATGTCGCCGGGGGCGACGAAGCGCACGCCTGCCTCCCGGGCGGTCGCGAGGTCCTGTTCCGGGTCGGCTCGGGCCGCCCTGGCCATGAGACCGGCCCAGCGAGCCCCGCTCACTCCGGGCAGGGGCGGCCCGCCGCCGCGCAGGCGGTGGACCACCTCCGGCACGCCGTACTCCCGCAGCCACCGCCCGCCCGTCTCGTCGCCGGGTTCGAGGACCCGGGTGAGGAAGATCCGGGCGAGCGGTCCGCCCTCGGTCATGTCGCGGCCCCTTCCAGGACCGCGCCGCGCCGGACGCCGGTGCGCAGTTCCAGGGCGAGGTTGACGTCGTTGGCGCTGGGCCGGTCGTGGCCGGCCAGGTCGGCCAGGGTCCAGGCGACCCGGAGCACCCGGTCGAAGCCGCGGGCGGTGAGCAGCCCTCGGTCGAGGTCCAGTTCGGCCTTGGCCAGCGCGCCGGGCCTGACGTGCCAGCGGGTGCGCAGTTCATGGCCGGGGACCTCGCTGTTGGTGCCCCAGGGCAGCCCCTCGTAGCGGTGGGCGGCCCGTTCGCGGGCGGCGCGCACCCGGTCGGCCACGGCGGCGGAGGACTCGGCGCCGGTGTGGAGCCGGAGCAGTTCGTCCCGGCCGACCGGTTCCACGCTCACCCTGAGGTCCACGCGGTCCATCAGGGGTCCGGAGAGCCGGGCCCGGTACCGCTTGATCGAGGAGGGCCGGCACTCGCAGGTGTCATCGGGGGTGCCGTGCCTGCCGCACGGGCAGGGGTTGGCGGCCAGGACCATGAGGAACCTCGCCGGCATGCGCAGTATCCCGGCGGCCCGGGCGACCACCACGTGCCCCGACTCCAGGGGCTGGCGGAGGGCGTCGAGGACACTGCTGTGGAATTCGGCGGCCTCGTCCAGGAAGAGGACCCCGTGGTGGGCCAGGGACACCGCGCCGGGGCGGGGCAGGCCGGTGCCGCCGCCGACCAGGGAGGCCATGGTCGCCGAGTGGTGCGGGGAGCAGTAGGGCGGCCTGTTGACCAGGGGGTGTCCGGGTGGCAGCATCCCGGCGACCGAGTGGACGGCGGTGACCTCCAGGGACTCCTGGCGGCTCAGCTCGGGCAGCAGCCCCGGTAGCCGTTCGGCCAGCATGGTCTTGCCCGCGCCCGGCGGGCCCTTGAAGAAGACGTGGTGGCGCCCCGCCGCGGCCACCTCCAGCGCGGCCCTGGCCACGTGCTGCCCGGCGACGTCCGCCAGGTCGGGTGCGTGCTCGCCGGTCACCGGGCCGGCGGCCAGTCCCATGCCGGGCAGGGCCAGGCCGGCGAGGAAGGGGTCGGGGCGGATCTCTCCGGAGACGGGCTCCTCGTCGGGCACCGGTTCGTCGGTGAGCACCGCGATCAGCTGGCGCAGGCTTCGTACGCCCAGCACCGACACCCCCGGCACCAGCGAGGCCTCCGGCACCGCGCTCTCCGGCACCACCACCTGCTCGTAGCCGGCGTCGGCGGCGGCCAGTACCGCCGGGAGGATGCCCCGTACCGGGCGCACCCGGCCGTCCAAGCCGAGTTCGCCGATCATCACGATCTCGGCGAGCACCCGGGGATCGATCCGCTCGGCCGCCCCGAGCACGGCGGCGGCCACCGCGAGGTCGAAGCCGCTGCCGCTCTTGGGCACCGACGCCGGGCTGAGCCCCACGGTCAGTTTCTTCGAGGGCCAGGGGGCGCCCGAGTTCACCACCGCGGCCCTGACCCGGTCCTTGCTCTCCGTCAGGCTCTTGTCCGGGAGCCCCACCAGCGTGAAGGCCGCCACGCCCGGCTCCAGGTCGGCCTGGACCTCCACCACCACGCCCTCGACGCCCACCAGCGCCACCGAGCAGGTCCGTGCGAAACCCATCTCAGGCCACCCCCCGGACGTGCTCGACCACGGGTGCCCCGCGTCGCGGCAGGACCACACCGATCAGGTCGATGCGGACGCCGCCCGGCGGTGCCCCTCCATGGGCGTGGATCCAGTGTTCGGCGAGGCCGCGCAGCCGTTCCGCCTTCTCGGGCGAGACGGCGGCCATGGGATGCTCGAACACCCCCGCCCGCCGGGTCTTGACCTCGCAGACGACCAGGACGTCCCCGTCCCGCGCCACGATGTCGATCTCGCCCGTCCTGCCGCAGCGCCAGTTGCGCTCCAGGACCGTCAGGCCGGTCTCCGTCAGCCGCCGCGCGGCCAGCGTCTCGCCGTACCTGCCGAGTGCGCTGCGTGCCCGATTGGTGTTCATGTCGGCACCACCTCCGGCGCCAACCGTCACGCACACCGCACCCAAGAGTTGATCTTGGTGGGCTACTCAGCCGTTGTGGACAACTCCGTCACCCACACGAGCGACCACAGCACGCAGAGACCACAGCACACGGCTCAGCCGCCCGGCAGCTCCAGGTCGCTCTTGTTCAGCTCCTCGATGTTCACGTCCTTGAACGTAAGGACGCGGACCTGCTTCACGAAGCGAGCCGGCCGGTACATGTCCCAGACCCAGGCGTCCGCCATGGACACCTCGAAGAAGACCTCGCCCTGGACCGAGTGCACCTGCATCTCGTAATCGTTGGTGAGGTAGAAGCGCCGCTCGGTCTCGATCACGTATTTGAACAGACCGACGACATCGCGGTACTCCCGGTAGAGCTTCAGCTCCATCTCGGTCTCGTACTTCTCGAGGTCCTCGGCGCTCATGGCATGTTCCCCTTCAGCCGTGCGATCCCACCATTGTGCGCCAGTCCCGCGCGCCCCTAGACGATTTCGGGGTCAAGGGTGACGGGCCTGACGGGGGGACCCTCGTCGAGCAGCCTACGGAACAGCCCGGCGAGTCTGGTCGGATACACCGTCTCATGTGCCCGGGTCAGTTCCCGGCACGTCCACCAGCGCGCTCCGGCGACACTGCGCCGCTCCAGCTCGGTCAGGCCCCTGGCCTCGATCACCGTCTGCGTCGTACGGGCCAGGAAGTACCACTCGTCCTGGTCCCAGCGGCGGCCGGCGAACGGGAAGGAGCACATCCGGCGCCACAGCACCGGCCCGAGTTCGACGTCCGTGATGCCGGTCTCCTCGGCGAGTTCCCGCAGCGCGGCCTCCTCACGGGTCTCGTCGCCCTCCAGTCCGCCGCCGGGCGTGAACCACCAGTCGTCGGCCGGGTCGTCCGGTTCATGGCCGTGCAGCAGCAGGATGCGGTCGTCGGGATCGAGCAGGACGACCCGGGCCACCTTGCGCAGGCCGCCCTCGTACGGCGCCTCAGCGGGCACCGGCGGACCCCGTACGGCCGCGGCCGCGGGAACGGCCCAGCAAGCTCGCGACAGGGCCGTAGGCGCCGCCGCCGAGGACCAGCACACCACCGGCCACGATCACGAACTCGATGATGCGCAGCGGACCCGGCTGGGAGAGACTGCCCAGTTCCTCGAAGCCGGTCGGGCGCTTGAGCATGCCCTTCATCGGCCAGACCACGGCATCCACCCGCGCGGTCACGGCACTGCGCGCGACCGTGCCCTTGGCCGCGTCGGTGAGATGGGCGGTGGAGTCGAGGGAGCCCTGGCGCTCGTCACCGAGGAGGAAGAGCCGGCCCTTGGGGACGGTGACGGTCGGGAAACCCTGGAGCTCGGCCAGGCTGCCGGCCGGCAGATACGGTTCGTCGATCGGCTTGCCGTTGACGGTGAGCTTGCCCTTGGTGCAGCAGGCGACCGTGTCCCCGCCGACCGCCACCACGCGCTTGACGACGTCCGCGTTGGTGACCCAGCTGGTGTCGTGGAAGACGACCACGTCGCCCCGGCGGACCTGGTCGCCGTCGATGCGCTGGCCGAGGACCCGGTCCCCGGCGTCGATCGTCGGCGTCATCGAACCGGTGGGCACGGTGTACGGCCGGTAGACCACCGCTCCCCAGGCGAACCCGCCGAGGAAGAGCACGATGCCCAGCGCCACCGCGATCCCGGACAACCGGTTCCCGAGCCCGCCGCCGGTCCGCGCCGTACCGGTGCTGGTGCCGCCGCCGCTGCGCGGGGCCGTACGTATCGTGCTCTCGCCGCTCATGAGGCCGCACCCTACCCGGCGGTACCGGGCAGGGGCAGCCCTTCTCCGGCGGCCCTGGTCACAAGCTCCCCAAGGGTTTCACATGGGCCGGTCAGCCCGGCCCGCACGCACCCCGTCAGCGCTTGCCGGCAGCCGCCCGCCGGTCGAACTTGGACCCGGTCCGGTCGCCCCGCCGACGGCGCCACACGACGATCGGCAGGACGGCGGCGACGGCCACGCCCTCCGGGGCCACCGAGAGGGAGGCCGCGGCGGAGCTCTGCGTGTTGATGCCGGACTGGTCGAAGGTGTCCGGGACGGGCAGCGTGCCCCAGCGGTTGATCGGCCAGGCCTTGACGATGGCACGGCCGACGACCTCCTTCACCGGAACCATGCCGTGGTGCGCGTCGGACTGGTTGTAGCGGGAGTCGCGGGAGTTCTGGCGGTGGTCGCCCATCACCCAGATGTAGCCCTTGGGCACCTTCACCGTGAACTGGCCGCCCTGGTCGTCGACGCTGCACGGGGTGTTGCCCGGGTACACGTACGGCTCGTTCAGCGCATGGCCGTTGACCATGAGCGGGCCGCTGTTCTTGCAGGAGACGGTGTCGCCGCCGACGCCGATGACCCGCTTGATCAGGTCCTTCTCCTCGGCGGACGGCATCAGGCCGATCCAGCTGAGGAACGTCTGGATCGCGTTCGGCTGGGCGGTGGGCTCGCCCGCCAGCCAGTCGTCCGGGTCGTGGAAGACGACGACCTCGCCGCGCTCCGGCTCGGAGCCGAACCACGGGGTGAGCTTGTCGACCAGGACGCGGTCACCCTGCTGGAGGGTGTTCTGCATCGAGTCCGACGGGATCGAGAACGCCTGCACCAGGAACGTCTTGATCAGCAGCGCCAGGACCAGCGCGATGCCGATCAGGATCGGCAGTTCCTTCCAGAAGGAGCGGGGCTTCTTCGGTGCGGGTGCCGCCGCGCCGCTCCCGTCGTCGTCCGTCCCGGCGCCGCCGCCCCCGGAGTACGGGCCGTCCGCCGGGGTGGGGCCCCCGGCCGGTCCGCCGTCACTGCCGGAGGTGGTACCACCGTCTGCGCTGGGGACATTCTCCTCGGGGCGCCCGTGCTCCTCGCCGTCGTGTCCCGACCGTGCGCCTACCGCCACATCCCCCACGCCAACTCCTTACTCCGTGCCGCCGCCGGCGCCATCCACGGCGCAGGCCCACCACTCCCATAACGAGCGGGAGTTCCGCAGGGCTCGGGAGTCGGACGTATCCGTCTGGAACGTCGGAGGCAACCCTATGCGACACCTGGGGAGCCGCGGTCGACCCCGACACAGAGTCAGAAACGCTTGCGAAGGTTTTAGGTTCCTGGAGCGAGGACCAGTGACCGAGCGGCCAGCCGATCCACTTGGCCCGCCCCACCACGTTGCTCACCGGCACCGTGCCGCCGTAGTCGGTGTCCTGGTGGGCCCGGGAGTCGGCCGAGTTGCCCCGGTGGTCGCCCATCACCCAGAGCCGGCCCTGCGGGACGGTGATGTCGAACTCCTGGGTGGACGGGGCGTTCCCGGGATACAGGTAGTTGCCCTCCGTCAGCGGCACGCCGTTGACGGTCACCCGGCCCTGCGCGTCACAGCACTTGACGTGGTCACCGCCGACGCCGATGACCCGCTTGATGAGGTCCTTCTCGTTGGCGGAGGGCAGCAGACCGATGAAGGTGAGCCCTTCCTTGAGCTGCTTGACGACGACCGGGTCGTTGGCCTTGGTGGTCTGCTCGTCGGCCAGCCAGCCGCCCGGGTCGTGGAAGACGACGACGTCTCCGCGGTGCGGCTGCCAGCCGAACCAGGGGGTGAACTTGTCCACCAGGACACGGTCGCCGATCCGGATCGTCTGCTCCATCGAGCCCGACGGGATCACGAAGGCCTGGACGAGGAACGTCTTCAGCACGAGCGCTATCAGGACGGCGACACCGACCAGCAGCGGTATCTCCCGCATGGCTCCGCGCCGGCGCTTGCGCTTGACCTTGCGCTGCAGCTTGCGCCGCTCCGCGCGGGAGCGGCCGCCGCCCGGGCTGGAGGTGCGCCGGACCCCGGTGGGCAGCAGCGTGGCGGCGGCGTCGACGGGCACACCGCGTGGTTTGCCGCGGTTACCCATGCACGCCCTCCGCCGGCTTCGACCGCCGCGCCCCGGCGGCCTCGCTCGCGGGCACGCGCGCGTAGGCGGCCGGGCGAGAGAGCCGGGTCCAGTGGGCGTACGGCCAGATGATCCAGTCGGCGCGTCCGATGACCGTCCTGACGGGGACCATGCCGCCGCCGGGCGAGCCGAGACGGTCGCGGGAGTCGCTGGAGTCGCTGCGGTGGTCACCGAGGACGAAGAGCCGGCCGCCTGGGACGACGACGTCGAAGGCCACGGTGGAGGGGGTGTCCCCCGGATAGAGGAACGCGGTCTCGTCGACCGACCGGCCGTTCACTTCGATCCTCCCCTTCTTGTCGCAGCAGACCACATGGTCTCCTCCCACACCGACAACGCGTTTGATGTAGTCGGCGTCCCCGAAATACCCGGCTCCGTCGAACACGACGACATCGCCGCGGCGCGGCTCGGCACCGAAACGGTACGCCAACTTATCTACGAGAACCCGGTCCCCGATCCTCAATCCCTGTTCCATGGATCCGCTGGGAATCTGGAATGGTTGGGCCACGAAAGTGTTGAGGGCGAGCAAAAACACCAGGCAGGTGAAGAGGGTCAGGGTGACCCAGCCGCCCGGCAGCCAGTCGGCGACCCGGGTCAGGAACGCGAAACGCGACCGGTCCTCCACGGCCCCTGGATCGGGACGGGAGGAGCGGTCGCGCTCCGTCGGCTGTGCTTCGGTGTCCATCGAGGCCAGATGCTATCCGGCCGGGATAAGAACCCCGTTCGCGCGAGATCAGTTCTCGCGCTTCTCCTTGATCTTCGCGGCCTTACCGCGCAGCTCGCGCAGGTAGTAGAGCTTGGCGCGACGCACGTCACCGCGGGTGACGAGCTCGATCTTCTCGACGATCGGGGTGTGCACCGGGAAGGTGCGCTCGACGCCGACGGAGAAGGAGACCTTGCGGACCGTGAAGGTCTCGCGGACACCGCTGCCCTGGCGGCGGATCACAACGCCCTTGAACTGCTGCACACGGGAGCGGTTGCCCTCGATGACGCGGACGTGGACGTTGACGGTGTCACCCGGGCGGAAGGCCGGGACGTCGCTGCGCAGCGACGCGGAGTCGACGGTGTCGAGCAGGTGAGACATTTCGTCTGCTTTCCTCGCTGATGCCACAGGTCATCAACGGAAACTAGGTGTTCCATGGGGTCTGCCGTGCGGGTCGGGGCGGGCGTCGTGTCCCCCTGTGGCAGGGGCGCGCGCCGGACGGACGCACAACAGCGGCCTATTCTTCCACGCCCTCTGGCCTGCGCCAAAATCGGCCGTGGGGGGTGCCCTCCGGGTCCGGGGCCCAGCCCAGGATGGAGAGCATCTCGCGGTCCTTCTTGTCGAAGGCCTTGGGGTCGCAGCGCTCGATCAGGTCGGGCCGGTGGGCGGTGGTCCGCTTCAGGGCCTCGTCGCGGCGCCAACGGGCGATCTTGCCGTGATGGCCGCTGAGCAGCACGTCAGGGATGTCCCGGCCGCGCCAGACGGGCGGCTTGGTGTAGACGGGGCCCTCCAGGAGGTTGGCCATCGCGCCGGGCGCGAACGAGTCGTCCCGGTGCGACTCGGCGTTGCCGAGGACGCCGGGCAGCAGCCGTGCCACGGCTTCCGTGATCACCAGGACGGCCGCCTCGCCACCGGCGAGCACGTAGTCGCCGATGGACACCTCGTACACCGGCATCCGGGTCGCGTACTCGTCCATGACGCGCCGGTCGATGCCCTCGTAGCGGGCCGGTGTGAAGATCAGCCAGGGCCGTTCGGAGAGTTCGACGGCGAGTTCCTGGGTGAAGGGGCGGCCGCTGGGGGTGGGGACGATCAGGGCGGGGGCGTGCGAGCCGGTGTCGTAGCCGTCGGCGAGCGCGGAGTCGAGGGCGTCGCCCCAGGGCTCGGTCTTCATGACCATGCCAGGCCCGCCGCCGTACGGGGTGTCGTCGACCGTGTTGTGACGGTCGTACGTCCACGCCCGCAGGTCGTGCACATGGACGTCGAGCTGACCGCGCGCGCGTGCCTTGCCGACGAGCGAGACGTTCAGCGGTTCCAGGTACTCGGGAAAGATCGTGACGACGTCGAGGCGCATCTCTTACGACTCTTCCCGCGAGGACGCGATCTCGGCCTGGTCGTCGATCAGGCCCGGCGGGGGCGCGATGACCGCCTTCTGCTCCTCCAGGTCGATCTCGGTGACGATCTCCTCGACGAACGGGATCATCACCTCACTGCCGTCGGGGCGCTCGACGATGAAGAGGTCCTGGGAGGGCAGGTGCGAGATCTCGGTGATCCGGCCGACCTCGGTGCCGTCCTCGGTGACCACGTCCAGGTCGATGAGCTGGTGGTCGTAGTACTCGTCCTCGCCCTCGGGCAGTTCCTCCGGGTCGATCTCGGCGATCAGGAGGGTGTTACGCAGGGCCTCGGCGCCGGTGCGGTCCTTGACGCCCTCGAAGCGCAGGATCAGGCGGCCGCTGTGCACCCGGCCCGTCTCGATGGTGAGCGGTCCCACGCCGGCGGGATCGGTGGCGAGTACGGCGCCCGGCCCGAGCCTGAGCTCCGGTTCGTCGGTGCGTACCTCCACGGTGACCTCGCCCTTGATGCCGTGGGCGCGGCCGATCCGTGCGACTACGAGCTGCACTTTCCCTGGTCTCCTGTCATTGCCCGCTCCTCGACTGCACTGATACGACTGTGCTCATAACGACTGCGGGCCGGGGACGGCCAGTGGCCCTCCCCGGCCCGAGCCGGTGCTGCTGCGAAAGCGTCAGCGGACGTGGTCCACGTCGACGAGGTCGACGCGCACTCCGCGACCGCCGATGGCGCCCACGACGGTGCGCAGGGCACGCGCGGTGCGGCCGTTGCGGCCGATCACCTTGCCGAGGTCGTCGGGGTGCACCCGGACCTCCAGCACGCGCCCGCGACGCAGGTTGCGCGAGGCGACCTGCACATCGTCAGGGTTGTCGACGATGCCCTTCACGAGGTGCTCAAGCGCCTCTTCGAGCATGCTGCTCAGGCCTCGGTCGACTCGGACTCAGCCGCGGCCTCGTCCTTCTTCTCAGCCTTCTTCTTCTGGGTGATCGCCTCACCCTTGCCCTCGTCGTCACCGCCGAGCGCCTCGAACGTCGGACGCGTGGCCTTCGGCGCGGCGACGAGCAGCGGCGCCGGGGCGGGCTCGCCCTTGAACTTCTGCCAGTCGCCGGTCTTCTTCAGGATGGCGAGGACGGGCTCGGTCGGCTGGGCACCGACGCCGAGCCAGTACGCGACACGGTCGGCGTCCACCTCGATGACCGACGGGTTGTAGGTCGGGTGGTACTTGCCGATCTCCTCGATCGCACGGCCGTCACGGCGGGTGCGGGAGTCGGCGACGACGATGCGGTAGTGAGGCGAACGGATCTTGCCCAGACGCTTCAGCTTGATCTTGACTGCCACGGGAGTGGGTTCTCCTGATTTTGACGTGGTTGGGCACGGCGAGACTGCCGCGTGGGGTTGCGGTACCCGAGTGCCCGATGGACGCGTCAGCCGGAGGAGAGAGGGGTCCTGTGCGACTGTCGAGTACAGCTAGCCATTGTGCCACACCCTGTGGGTCGCTCGGTCCGGCGGTCGGGCGAGAGCACGCCGAAGGCGCACCCGGCGTGGAGGTGGTGTACGTCGGGTGCGCCGACCGGCGTCAGGGCGCGGTGACGGCTGCGGCTGCCACGAGCAGCCGTGGCCTATGCCGCGCCGACGACCTCCGGGATGCGGAACGGCTTGCCGCAGCCGCCGCACACGATGGGGGCCTGGGCCAGAACCGACGGAACCACCCGGACATTGCGTCCGCAGTCGCACACCGCCTTGACGCGGACGCCACCACCGGAGGATCCGTGGCGGGCGGCCGGGCCGCGGAAGGTACGGGTGGTGTCGGCGGAGGTGGCCACCGTGTGCGCCTTGAGGGCCCGCTGCAGTCTCTCGATGGTCGGGCGGTAGCGGCGCTTCGCCTCGGGGTTGAGCGAGACCAGCGAGAAGCCGCTGCTGGGGTGCGGCTCTTCGGGGTGGTCCAGGCCCAGCTCCTCGGCGATCGCGAGGAATCGGCGGTTGTGGTAGCGGCCGGCCCGTGAGGTGTCGCGGACTCCTCTGGAAGCGGCGATGCCGTGGACTGCCTCATGGAGCAGCCGTTCGAAGGAGAGCTCGTGACCGCACGCGGACGACGACTCCCCGATCAGGGACTCTGGCGCGGCAAGGTCCGGCAGCTCGGGGTGGTACCGCTGAATGTCGGCCCACGCCTGCGCCAGCTCTGCGGCGAGAACAGGTGGTGTCTGTGTCGTGCTCACGTAATGACAACGAGCGGGGGTGCCGCTGTGTTCCTATTCCGGGGCATCCCAAATAATTTGCACGTACCCGTCAGTCGGCACTGATGCGTGGAGACGAGTACGGGTGCGCTGATCTGCGGAGAAGCCTCACAGCTCGTACCAAGCCGGTGCGTAGTCTGACGTACGCCCCGGCACGTACCCCCGGCCCGGACGACTGAGCGGCTGTCGTCGGCGGAGCGCAAGACACGTTTCGGTCGCTCTCGTGGCTCTCATGGCTCTCCTGGCCGAGGCCGCCACCCCGGTCAGCGTGCCCGGCTTCGCGGACGTTACTCCGGAGCCGACCATGGCCGGAACCGCCGTGTCGTGGGTCCGATGGTAGAGCCCCAAGTTGCCGGGATGTGAAATCTCGCCACAGTCATAGTCCATGCACAAGCCGGGACCCGCGACCTCTGGACGCCACCGCGAGCCCGGAGTTATGTGGCATAGGTGGGAAGTGCGGGCGCACGGCACGGGGGCCACGGAATCGGTCAGTGCGTATCTCTCTGCGGATTGGGGCGCTTACCTATGACACCTACGCTCGTGCGGCACCACCCTGCTCACGCGGACTCCACCCCCCGCGTGGACCTGGGCGCACGCGCGCGTGACTGGTCCGAGATCCAGGAGCGGATGCTGGTGCCGCTCTACGAGACCGTCCACGAGCGACTCGAAGTGGGCCCGGCCACCCGGCTGCTCGGCCTGCACTGCGGTTCCGGGCTCGCCCTGCTGATGGCGGCTGTCAGAGGAGCCACGGTGACCGGAGTCGACTCCTCCCCCGAACGGCTCGCCCTCGCCCGGGAGCGGCTGCTGCCCGACCCGGCACCGGGCGCACGGGGACGCGGCCGGGCCGCCCGGATCGTCCAGGGCCGGCCCGGGGACACCGTGGACGGGCGGGCACCCTCGTACAACCTGATCACCGCCTTCGATCCGATCGGCTGCCTGGCCGGGGACGCCGAGGGACTCGTCGGCCTGCTCGCCGACGCGGTCCCGCTGGCGGCGCGCGGGGCGGCCGTGGTGCTGGCCGGCTGGGGTCCGCCGGAGCGCTGCGCGACCTCGTCCGTGCTGCGGGTGGCCGCGAAGTTGGCCGATCCTTTGCGCGGCGCGGGCTGCTGGCGTCCGGCCTGCCGTGACGATCTGGAGGAGGTGGCCGAGCGGGCCGGTCTGCGGATCGACGGTTCCGGCCGGGTCTCCTGCCCGTTCGGGTACGCCGGCGTGGACAACGCGGTGCGCGGGCTGCTGTCCACCGGGCTGTTCGATGCGGGGATCGTGGCGGCCGACGAGGAGCAGGTCGGCAAGGAGCTGGCGGAGGCGCTGCATCCGTATCTTCGTGCGGACGGGACGGTGTGGATGCCGAATGTCTTCCGGTATCTGATCGCGCGAGTGCGCTGACGCTCCGCGGCGGCCCTGGTTCTTCGTCCGCGGCGCCGTGGGGGCTGGTCGCGCAGTTCCCCGCGCCCCTTCGGGGCGCTCGGCCGCTCGGTGTTACTTGCGCGGTGGCGCGGGGTTGGCCGTATCCGGACGGTACGGCGCCGGCCAACCCCTGGCACCCGGGCAGGTGAACTCAGCCCATGAACTTCTTGAACTCGTCCGGCAGCTCGAACTCCTCGGGGCCCTGCTGCGGCACCCCGAAGGCGTTTCCGGCCTGGGCGGCGGCCTCGCGCCGCTGGGCCGCCTCCAGCTCCTGCTGCTTGCGCTTCATCGGGTTGCCGGAGCGCTGCTTGCCCTTGGCCTGCTTCTGCTGCTTCCGCTGCCGGCCGGGGCCGCCGCCCATGCCGGGGATTCCCGGCATGCCCGGCATGCCGCCGCCCTGGGCCATGCGGGACATCATCTTGCGGGCCTCGAAGAACCGCTCGACCAGGTTCTTCACGGCGCTGACCTCGACACCGGAACCGCGGGCGATACGGGCGCGCCGCGAGCCGTTGATGATCGTCGGGTCCTGGCGCTCGCCGGGGGTCATCGACTTGATGATGGCGGCGGTGCGGTCGACGTCCCGCTCGTCCAGGTTGTTGATCTGGTCCTTGATCTGCCCCATGCCGGGCAGCATCCCGAGCAGCTTGCTGATGCTGCCCATCTTCCTGACCTGCTCCATCTGGGCCAGGAAGTCGTCCAGGGTGAAGTCCTGGCCCTTCTTGGACGCCAGCTTCGAGGCCATCTTCTCGGCCTCTTCCTGGTCGAACACCTTGCCCGCCTGCTCGAGCAGGGTGAGCAGGTCACCCTGGTCGAGGATGCGGGAGGCCATCCGGTCAGGGTGGAACGCGTCGAAGTCCTCGAGCTTCTCGCCGCTCGACGCGAACATGATCGGCTTGCCGGTGACCTGGCGGATCGACAGGGCGGCACCACCGCGGGCGTCACCGTCGAGCTTGGAGAGGACCACACCGTCGAAGCCGACGCCGTCGCGGAAGGCCTCGGCGGTGGTGACGGCGTCCTGACCGATCATCGCGTCGACGACGAAGAGGATCTCGTCCGGCGAGACCGCGTCCCGGATGTCCGCGGCCTGCCGCATCATGTCCTGGTCGATGCCGAGGCGGCCGGCGGTGTCCACGATCACGATGTCGTGGACCTTCTGCTTGGCGAACTCGATGGAGTCCTTGGCGACCTTGACCGGGTCGCCCACGCCGTTGCCCGGCTCGGGCGCGTAGACGGCGACACCGGCGCGCTCGGCGACGACGCTGAGCTGGTTCACGGCGTTCGGGCGCTGGAGGTCGGCGGCGACGAGCACCGGCGAGTGGCCCTGCTCCTTCAGCCAGCGGCCGAGCTTGCCCGCGAGGGTGGTCTTACCGGCACCCTGGAGACCCGCCAGCATGATCACGCTAGGCGGCTGCTTGGCGAAGCGCAGACGCCGGGTCTCGCCGCCGAGGATCGTGACGAGCTCGTCCTTCACGATCAGCAGGACCTGCTGGGCCGGGTTCATGGAACGCGAGACCTCGGCGCCGAGGGAGCGTTCCTTGACGTTCTTGATGAACGCCCGGACGACCGGCAGGGCCACGTCGGCTTCGAGCAGCGCGATGCGGATGTCCCGCGTCACGGCGTCGATGTCGGCTTCGCTCAGACGCCCCTTGCCGCGCAGATTCTTGAAGGTCGCTGAAAGGCGATCGGAGAGAGTGTCGAACACGGCGGCGTCGGTCCTCGGAGTCGGGGGCGGTGAGCGTCTTCCAGGGTATCCGGCCGCGCAAGGAAGTCGTCCCCGCCTTGCACGACCCGGCGGTCGGACCCGTGGTGTCAGGCCCGCAGCGTCTCCTCCAGCGCCCGCGCGACCGAGGCCGCCTCCTCCCCCGCCAGCGGGGTCCCGGCGGCCGACGTCACGTAGAAGGCGTCCACGGCGTTCGAGCCCAGCGTCGACACATGGGCGCTGCGTACCCGCACACCCGCCTTGTCCAGCGCGTTCCCGAGCCGGAACAGCAGCCCCGGCGCGTCCTGGGCGCGTACCTCGAACACCGTCGCGTGCCGGGAGGCGGCCGAGGCCACCGTCACCCGCGGCGGCGGCGCCACCCGGCCGCGGCGCCTCGGGTAGGCCGCGTCCCGCTCGGCCAGCCGGCCCGCGATGTCGAGCGAGCCGTCCAGCGCCCGCACCAGGTCGGCCCGCAGCCGGGCGGCCTGCGGCAGCGAGCCGTACTCGGCCGCCACCCGCCAGTCGAGGAGCAGGACCGTGCCGTCGCCGTCGTGGACGTCGGCCGGGAGCTGGAGGGTGCGCAGTTCGGCCGTGCGGACCGTGAGGCGGTGCACGGCCAGCACGCCCGCGACGGCCGGCAGCACGCCGGGCTGGTCGGGTACGGCGATGAGCAGCTCCACACCGAGCGGTTCCGGCTCGCCCGGCTCGTCGTCCGGGGCCGGGGGCTCGGTCTGGGCGCGCAGGGACAGCACCGGACCGCCGGTGCGGAACGCCTCGATGGCGAGCCGCTCCTGCTCGGCCGTGGGCGCGCCCGGCTCGGGTTCCTCGGCGGTGTCCCCGGCGAGGACCGCGGAGACCCGCTTGACCAGGTCGGCGACGAGGGAACCGCGCCAGGAGGACCAGGCCGCCGGGCCGGTGGCCAGGGCGTCCGCCTCGGTGAGGGCGTGCAGCAGCTCCAGGGTGCCCTGGGTCGAGACGGCGTCGGCGACCAGGCGCACGGTGGCCGGGTCCTCCAGGTCGCGCCGGGTGGCGGTCTCGACGAGCAGCAGGTGGTGGCGGACCAGGGTCGCCAGGACCGCCACGTCGGCGCGGTCGAAGCCGATCCGGGCCGCCACGTCCTTGGCGATGATCTCGCCGGCCACCGAGTGGTCGCCGGGCCAGCCCTTGCCGATGTCGTGCAGCAGGGCGGCGACCAGCAGCAGGTCGGGGCGGTGCACGCGGCGGGTGAACTCGGAGGCGCGGACGGCGGTCTCGATCAGGTGCCGGTCGACGGTCCAGATGTGCACGGCGTTGCGCTGCGGGCGGCAGCGCACCCGCTCCCAGTCCGGGAGCAGGCGGGTGATCAGGCCCTCGGCCTCCAGGGCCTCCCAGACGTCGATCGTGGGACGGCCGGATCCGAGCAGCGTGACCAGCTGTTCACGGGCCTCGGCGGGCCAGGGCGTGGGCAGCGGGCGGGCGGTGGCGGCCAGGCGCCGTACGGCGTGCAGGGAGAGCGGGAGGCCGGCCTGGGCGGCGGCGGCCGCGGCGCGCAGCGGAAGCACGGGGTCGCGCTCGGGGCGTGCGGCGCGGGCGAGCACCACCTCGCCGTCCTGCTCCACCACCCCTTCGGCGAGCGGGGAGCGCTCGGGTACGGGCTTGCCGCCGCCGAGCATGGCGCGCAGCCGCGGCCGGACGGCGCGCGAGCGCAGCACGCGCCCCACTTCACGCCAGGTGACGTCACTGGCGTACGAGACGACCCGCGCGGCCTCGTAGACCTGGCGCAGCAGGGTGTCGGCGTCGAGGAGGTCCAGTTCGGCGGCGACCTGGTCCTGCTCCTGGAGGGCGAGGCGGTCGGTCGCGCGCCCTGTCGTCAGGTGCAGCGCGTCACGGACGTCGAGGAGGCGCCGGCGGGCGTCGGCGAGGCCCTCACGGGGTGCGTCGGCCACCCAGGAGGCGGCGACGGCGCGCAGGGCGGTGGCGTCGCGGAGCCCGCCGCGGGCCTCCTTGAGGTCCGGCTCCAGGAGGTACTGGAGCTCTCCCTGGCGTTCGGCGCGCTCGGCGCACAGTTCCTGGAGTTCGGGGAGCCGTCTCGGCGCCTGGTTGCGCCAGTCGGCGAGGATCGCGGTGCGCAGTCCGGAGGTGAGGCCGAGGTCGCCGGCGATGTGGCGGGCGTCGAGCAGGCCGAGCTGGACCTTGAGGTCGTCGCCCGCGGTCTTGCGGGCCTCGGCGGGGGTGCGTACCGAGTGGTCGAGGGCGAGGCCGAGGTCCCAGACGGGGTACCAGAGCCGGTCGGCGACGGCGGCCACCGCGCCGGAGTCGCCGCCGTCGTGCAGCAGCAGGAGGTCCAGGTCGCTGCGCGGCGAGAGTTCACCGCGGCCGTAGCCGCCGACGGCGACCAGCGAGACACCGCCGCGGATGCCCTCGGTGGCCGCCGCGAACAGCCCGGTCAGCCATTCGTCGGTGAGCTCGGCGAGGGCGCTACGGCGCGGCGGCCCGGACCGCGCCCCCTCGGTGAGGAGGCGCAGCCGGGCCGCCGCGTAGCCGCTGGGTCCCGTGTCCTCTGCGTCGTTCCGCACATCCGTACCCGTCACCCGGCGACTCCTGCCTGTATGCAGATGGTGGTTCTGTTCTACAGCGCGTCGGGGCCGCGCTCGCCCGTGCGCACCCGCACGGCGGTCTCGACCGGGAGCGACCAGACCTTGCCGTCACCGATCTTGCCGGTGCGCGCGGCCTTGACGATCACGTCGATCAGCTGCTCGGCGTCGTCGTCCTCGGCCAGCACCTCGATGCGGATCTTGGGAACCAGGTCGACGGTGTACTCGGCACCACGGTAGACCTCGGTGTGGCCGCGCTGCCGACCGTAGCCGCTGGCCTCGGTGACCGTGAGGCCGTGGACGCCGAAGGCCTGCAGGGCTTCCTTGATCTCGTCGAGCCGGTGCGGCTTCACGACGGCGGTGATGAGCTTCATGCGTCCACCTTCTTGCTCGAACCGGCCAGGGCTCCGCCTGCGATGGCGCTGACGACACCGCCGCCCGCGCCGCTGAAGTCGTATGCAGTCTCGGCGTGCTCGGCCTGGTCGATGCCGGAGATCTCGTCGTCCTCGGAGACCCGCATGCCGATGGTCTTGTCGAGGAGGAAGGCGAGGACGGCGGAGGCGACGAGGGAGTAGGCGAGGACGGCACCGACACCGGCGAACTGCTTCCACAGCTGGGTGAAGGAGTGGTCGCCGTAGAAGACACCGGTCGCGGTGGACTGGCCCTTGCCGGTGGCGAAGAAGCCGATGAGCAGGGAGCCGATGATGCCGCCGACCATGTGGACGCCGACCACGTCCAGGGAGTCGTCGTAGCCGAACTTGAACTTCAGGCCGACGGCCGCGGCGCAGGCGACACCGGCGATGGCACCGACGGCGATCGCGCCGAGCGGGGAGACCGCACCACCCGAGGGGGTGATCGCGACCAGACCGGCGACCGCTCCGGAGGCGGCGCCCAGCGTGGTGAACGCGCCGTGCCGGATCTTCTCGTAGGCGAGCCAGGCGAGCATGGCGGCGGCGGTGGCGACCTGCGTGTTGACGAACATCAGCGCGCCGACGCCGTCGTCGTTGCCGAGCCAGGAGCCGGCGTTGAAGCCGAACCAGCCGAACCACAGGAGCCCGGCGCCGAGCATGACCAGCGGGAGGCTGTGCGGGCGCATCGGGTCCTTCTTGAAGCCGACGCGCTTGCCGATGACCAGGATGACGCCGAGGGCGCCGGCACCGGCGTTGATGTGGACCGCGGTACCACCGGCGAAGTCGATCACGCCGAGCTTGAAGGCCCAGCCGTCGGCGCCCCAGACCCAGTGGGCGACCGGGACGTAGACAACCGTGAGCCACAGGGCGACGAAGAGCGCCCAGGCCGAGAACTTGACGCGGTCCGCGATGGCGCCGCTTATCAGGGCCGGCGTGATGACCGCGAACATCATCTGGAAGACCATGAAGACGAAGATCGGGATCGTGTAGCCGTCCCAGAGCTCCGTCAGGCCGATGTTGCTCAGGCCCAGCCAGTCGGAGTTGAAGCCGATGAAGCCGTTGCTGGAGCCGAAGGCCAGGGAGAAGCCGTAGAGCACCCACAGGATGGTGACGATCCCGATGCTGATGAAGCTCATCATCAGCATGTTGAGGGTGCTCTTGACGCGGACCATGCCGCCGTAGAAGAAGGCGAGTCCCGGCGTCATGAGCAGCACCAGGGCGGAGCAGATGAGCATGAAGCCCGTGTTCGCGGCAGACAGCTTGGGTGCCTCCGCGGCAAGCGTGATGGCGGCTGATGCCATCGGCGTCTCCTCGTCGGTTGTACGGCCCCGTGCGGGTCGGAGCGTGAGCGGTCCGGTGAAGCGGGGGGTGGGCCGGTTATGCGCCATGAGATTGGCGCAGCGCGGTTTCGGTCGGTGCCCCTCGTTGTTTCGCCGGGGTGACGAAGGCGCCTTGCGTGTTACGCGTCGATGAACTGCGAGATGTCCGACTGCGGGATCGTTATCGTGACGCAACCTTCCCGGGGAGGCATCCCGGCACAAGAGAGCCGGCCGCGGTGGCCTTCCGAATGACCTGGCATGGGGGAGCCGAGTCGGGCAGTTCGGGAGGGCCGGCCGCGGCCGGGGTCCGGGGTCGCCGGAGGTCAGACCGCTTCGGCGGTCTCCGGCAGGTCGGCGGCCAGCTGCTCGGTGAGGTCGACGACCGCCGCGAGGTCGCCGTGGTCACGGACGGCCGAGTCGACCGTCTTTCGAATACGGGTGTTCACGCGCTCGGAGCGCACCTTCTTGGCGATGCCCAGGGCCTCGGAGACGAGCACCGTGCTCTGCTCGGCCTCGCTCCGCAGCAGGTGCACGGTGGCCATGCCGATCAGGTTCAGCGCGTACGACCGCTGGTGCTCGGCGTCCTTGGCGAACAGCTCCACGGCCCGCTGCATCAGGGGCTCCGCCAGGGACGCGTAGGTGGGGCTGCGGCCGGCGACATAGGCGAGGTCGCGGAAGGAGTGCGAGTTCTCGCCGTAGAGCTCGGCCTCGGAGAAGAAGCGGATCCAGTCGGGGTCCGGCTCGTCCCACTCGTCCGCCTCGGCGAAGGTGTCCTCGGCCATCCGGACCGCCCGCTTGCACTTGCCGGGCTGGCCCATGTTGGCGTAGGCGCGGGCCTCCATCGCATACAGCATCGACTGGGTGCGCGGGCTGGCGCAGTCCCGGCTGCCGTACTGGGCGAGGTGGATCAGCTCCAGCGCGTCGTCGGGCCGGCCGAGGTGGATCATCTGACGGCTCATGCTGGAGAGCACGTACGAGCCGAGCGGCTTGTCGCCGGCCTCCTTGGCCGCGTGCAGGGCGAGCACGAAGTACTTCTGGGCGGTGGGCTGGAGCCCGACGTCGTACGACATCCAGCCGGCCAGTTCGGCGAGTTCGGCGGCGACCTGGAAGAGCTTGCGGGAGGTGGCCTCGGGCTGGGGCTCCTGGAGCAGGTCGGTGACCTCGTGCAGCTGGCCGACGACCGCCTTGCGGCGCAGTCCGCCGCCGCACTGGGCGTCCCACTGGCGGAACATCACCGTGGTGGACTCCAGCAGCTCCAGCTCGGGCCTGGAGAGGCGGCCGGGCCGGCGGGACTCGGCCGCCGACTCGGTGACCGCGTGCTGCGGGCCGCCCGGCGAGGGGACCAGCCAACGCTGCATGGGCTCGATGAGGGACGGGCCCGCCGACAGGGCCAGCGAGGTTCCGAGGAAGCCGCGCCGCGCCAGCATCAGGTCGCTGCGCGAGAACTCGCTGAGCAGGGCCACTGTCTGCGGGCCCGTCCAGGGCAGGTCGACGCCGGTCGCGGAGGGTGACTGGCGTGCGGCCCGCAGACCCAGGTCCTCGACCGAGACGACACAGCCGAACCGCTCGGAGAACAGCTCGGAGAGGATCCTGGGGATGGGCTCGCGCGGGTTCTCCCCGTCGAGCCAGCGGCGCACCCTGGACGTGTCGGTGGAGATGTGGTTGGCGCCCAACTGGCGTGCTCTGCGGTTCACTTGCCGCGCCAGCTCGCCCTTCGACCAGCCACTGCGCACGAACCACGAGTTGAGCAGCTCATTGGGGCGCTTGTCGGTGCTGGTCGCGGTCGCCCCGCTTCCGCCGTTGCCGCCCACTGGAACGCCCCCATCCCTGAGACCACTTGATGCCGGATGCGCCAAGCCCTATCAGAATGCCGGTAAATACGGCCGCCCGTCCCGCGGTTCTCACCCTTCGAACGGGATCCCGAGTTGCCTCCGGCATACCCACGAGTGCATGTGCCCCCAGGCCTCGTGCACTCAAAGTAATCCTACGATCACTGGTCCAGCCATGGCGATCCCGGAAACGCCACCATTCGCCACCCCTTCGAATGAACTCACGATGCCCTTGGCGCGATTCACTTGACATAGGACGGCCGGGAGTTGGCGGAACGATGCGTTCGGGGGCGCGTGTCCTCAGGTACACCACCCGGAATGCTTCGAGGCGCCGCCTTGACCGTGCGGGCGGACGGGAAAGCGGAGCCGTAGCGTCACGTTCCGTTTCAGTCCCGTTCCGTGTCGTAACCACCGGCGCGCCGGACCCGTTGGAGGGGGCATGGGCTTCACGATCGGCGGCATGCGAGAGATCCGCTCCGGCACACGTCGGCGCGGTCGTTCGTCGGACTGCACCGCCGTCGCCGAGTTCACCGGCCTGTGGGGCTGGGACGTGGTGCCGGGCGCCCGGGCCGCGGCCGGGGCGTGCTCCTGCGGGCACGCCGACTGTCCCGCGCCGGGCGCGCACCCGCTGGACTTCGCGCCCCAGGTGTCCGCGGGCGCCACGCTCGACGAGGTCACCAAGGCCTGGGGCGAGTTCCCGGGCGCGGCGGTGATGCTGCCGGTCGGCCGCGCGTTCGACGTCATCGAGGTCGCCGAGCCCGCCGGGCGGCGCGCCCTGGTCCGCCTGGAGCGCATGGGCCTGCCGCTCGGGCCGGTCACCGCCACCCCGGAGGGCCGCGCCCACTTCTTCGTCGCCCCCGGCGCCGCCGCCGAACTCCCCGGCCTGCTCTACCGCATGGGCTGGGACGACCCGACCTCGCTCGACCTGCGCGGCCTCGGCTCCGGTGCGTACATCACCGCGCCGCCGTCGGACCGGGGCGGCCTGGGCCCGGTGCGCTGGCTGCGGCCGCCGGCCCTGGACTCGGCGACCAGGCCGCCGGCCGCGCGCCTGCTGCTGGGGACGCTGGCGTACGTGGCGCACCGCTCGCGGGCGTAGGGCTCCGCACACAGCGAAGCGCCCGCTCCCGGCTGTGTCCCGGGAACGGGCGCTTCTTGCAGCTGTGGGTAAATTTACCCGGCTGCTACTCCCCGATAAGGGCGTCAACGAACGCCTCCGGCTCGAACGGGGCCAGGTCGTCCGCGCCCTCGCCGAGGCCGATGAGCTTGACCGGAACCCCCAGTTCGCGCTGGACCGCGATCACGATGCCGCCCTTCGCGGTGCCGTCCAGCTTGGTGAGCACGATGCCGGTGATGTCCACGACCTCGGCGAACACCCGGGCCTGGACCAGGCCGTTCTGCCCGGTGGTGGCGTCGAGGACGAGCAGCACCTCGTCCAGCGGGGCGTGCTTCTCGACGACCCGCTTGACCTTGCCGAGCTCGTCCATGAGCCCGGTCTTGGTGTGAAGCCGCCCGGCGGTGTCGATGAGGACGACGTCGACCCCCATCTCCTTGCCCTCCTTCACCGCGTCGAACGCGACGGAGGCGGGGTCACCGGCCTCCGGCCCGCGCACGGTGTGGGCGCCGACCCGCTCGCCCCAGGTCTGGAGCTGGTCGGCGGCGGCGGCCCGGAAGGTGTCGGCGGCGCCGAGGACGACCGTCCGGCCGTCGGCGACGAGCACCCGGGCGAGCTTGCCGGTGGTGGTGGTCTTGCCGGTGCCGTTGACACCGACGACCATCACGATGCCGGGCTTGCGGTCCTCGGGCTCGGTCTGCACCGCGCGGTCGACGTCGGTGCCGACCAGCTTGAGCAGCTCCTCGCGCAGCAGCCCGCGCAGCTCGTCGGGGGTGCGGGTGCCGAGCACCTTGACGCGCTCGCGCAGCCGGTCGACCAGTTCGGTGGTGGGCTGCACACCGACGTCGGCGGTGAGCAGGGTGTCCTCGACCTCCTCCCAGGTCTCCTCGTCGAGGTGCTCGCGCGAGAGCAGCGTGAGCAGCCCCTTGCCGAGGGCGTTCTGGGAGCGGGACAGCCGGGCGCGCAGCCGGACCAGGCGGCCGGCAGTGGGCTCCGGGATCTCGATCGCGGGAGCTTCGGGGACGGGCGGCTCTTCCACGACGACGGGAGCCGAGCCGTCGGGAAGATCGACCTCCTCTATCGTCCGGCGCGGTTCGTCGCGCGGCGTCTCGGCCTCGTCGCCGACGTGCGGCTCGGCCGGGGGCGCGGTGATGTCGGGCGCGGCGGGGGGCGGCGGGGGCAGCGACTTCTTGCGCCGGCTGCCGACGACGAGCCCGCCGAGCGCGCCGAGCACGACCACGGCGATGACTACAGCAAGGATGACGGTTTCCATAACCCGTCCAGTATCCATCCCTCCATCACGGCCGACTTTGTTCCCTCGCGAAGGAGTCCCTGGAGGATCCCCCGAATACGGGCGTACCTTTTGAGCGGATTAGTCGGTCTAACGTACGATGATTGACCATGAGCACCACCGCCCGTCACGACGGCGCGCTCGAACATCTCGAAGAGTCGCTGGCGCACCACGGCCTGGAAACCCGGGGCATCGAGCCGGTTCCGGACTCCGAGCGCACCGCGACGACCCGCGGTCTGCTGCCCACCTGGATCGCCGCCAACATCACGGTCCTGCTGGTGACCATGGGCGCCGGTCTGGCCGTGTCGTTCGGGCTGAACTTCTGGCAGATCCTGGTGGTGGCCGGTGTCGCGCCGGTGGTGGCCTACGGGCTGGTCGGACTGATCGGCATCGCGGGCAAACGCGGGGGCGCCCCCGGTATGGCCCTGTCACGGGCGGTCTTCGGGCAGCGTGGCAACCTGCTGCCCGGCGGGCTGATCTGGGTGGCGCGCTGGGGGTGGGAGACGATCAACGCGGTGACCGGCGCCTATGCCCTGCTGACCGTCCTGGACGTGCTCTTCGGTGTCCGGAGCAACACCGCGCTGATCATCGCGACCCTGCTGCTCTTCGTGGCCGCGACGTTCGTGATCTCGGGCATGGGCATCAGGCTGGTGCAGCGCTGCAACCGCTGGGCGGCCTGGCTGTTCGGGGCCTTCTCCGTGCTGGTCGTCGGCCGCCTGGTGGTGACGGCGGACTGGGGCAGGGTGTTCGGGCAGGGCGCCGGTTCCACGGCCGCGCTGGTCACCGGGGTCGGTCTGATCGCGGCCGGCGGGATGAGCTGGGCGCCGGCCGCACCCGACTTCACGCGCTACCTGCCGGGTACGGCGTCCTCGACGGCGATCGTGCGCAACACGGCCGCCGGCGCGGGGATCGTCGTACTCCCCCTGGTGCTGGTGGGCGCGGTGACCGCGTCGGCGATGCCCGACCTCGCGGGGGCCGCCGACCCGGTCTCCTTCCTGGGCGCGGCCCTCCCCCGGTGGCTCGCGGTGCCGTACCTGCTGATCGCCCTCGTCGGCATGCTGCTGATCAACGCGATGTCCATGTACTCGGCGGGCTTCACCGCGCAGACGCTCGGCTTCCGCGTCCACCGCCTCTGGGCGGTCTCGGTCAACGCGGTGATCTCGCTCGTCCTGGGCGCCGTCCTGATGCTGGCGGCGACCTCCTTCATGGGCGCCTTCACCGCCTTCCTGGCACTGCTCGCGGTGGCGTTCTCGGCGTGGGTGGGCGTCTTCGGAGTGGACATGCTCCGGCGGCGCGAGTACGACGCCGCCGCCCTCCTCGACACGACCCCGGCCGGCGCCTACTGGTATCGGGCGGGCTTCTCCCCCGCCGCCGTGACGGCCTGGGCGCTCGGGCTGGCGACCGGCCTCCTGTTCACCGGCTCCGACTGGTTCACCGGGCCGCTCGCCACCAACAACCCCGTCGGCCGGTACGGGCTCGGCTGGCTGGCGACGATCGGCCTCTCGGGCCTGGTGTACGCGGTGCTGCCGAAGCCGGCGGTGGTGACGGCGGCGGCCGGGGAGCCCGCGCCTCTGGCTGTCTGACGCACCGTCAGCTACTGTCCCCGCCACAGCCGCCGGCCAAGGTGAAGGGGAACTCCCATGCCCGTCTCGGTCGTTCGCTTCAACCTCGTCGAGCCCGGGGCCGACTCCGCGTCCCTGGGGGCCCGTTACCGGGCGGCCGTGGAGATGGCCGCGTACGCCGACACACACGGGGTCACCACGGTCCAGACCGAGGAGCACCACGGGGTGGACAACAACTGGCTCCCGTCGCCGTTCGCGTTCGCGGGCGCCGTGTTCGGGGCGACGCGCTCCATCGCGGTGACCGTGTCGGCCGTGATCGGCCCGCTGCACGACCCGCTGCGGCTGGCGGAGGACATCGCGGTCCTCGACCTGCTCAGCGGCGGGCGGCTGGTGACGGTGGCCGGGATCGGTTACCGGCCCGAGGAGTACGCCCTGTTCGACGTGGACTGGAAGCGGCGGGGGCGGCTCCAGGACGAGGTGCTGGAGACGGTGCTGAAGGCATGGAGCGGCGAGGAGTTCGAGTACCGGGGCCGTACGGTACGGGTCACACCGCGCCCCTTCACCGACCCGCACCCGCTGCTGCTGGTGGGCGGCTCCTCCAAGGCCGCCGCCCGCCGCGCGGCCCGGCTCGGCCTGCCCTTCTTCCCGAGCGCGCACCTTCCGGAACTGGAGGCTTACTACAAGGAGCGGCTCACCGAGTACGGCACGGAGGGCTGGACGATGATGCCGACGGCCGAGACACCGCTGCTGCACATCGCCGAGGACCCGGACCGGGCGTGGGAGCGGTACGGAGAGCACTTCCTGCACGAGGCCCGGACCTACGCGTCCTGGCAGTCCGGGGACATCCACTCGGCGGTGCGTTCGGGGGCGACGACGGTGGCGGAACTCCGCGCGGAGGGCGTCTACCGCATCCTCACGCCGGAGCAGTGCGTGTCGGCGGGGCTGGACAACCTGGTGCTGCATCCCCTGGCGGGCGGAATGCCGGTCGAGGAGGGCTGGCGAAGCCTACGGCTGTTCGCAGAATCCGTACTCCCGGCCCTGTCGGCATAGGGGGGCGGGCCGCTTCGGCGTGGGGCGGGGGCGAGCCGGGCGCCGCCGGACACCGCCGTCGTGGCCCATCGCCGCCGCGGCGGACACGAGTGGACGGCGGTCAGAAGCGGGTGCCCCGGAAGGGGGGCGGGGGCGAGCCGGGCGCCGCCGGACACCGCCGTCGTGGCCCATCGCCGCTGCGGCGGACAAGTGTGGGCGGCGGTTCAGAAAGCGGGCGGAGCCGGCGGCGGGCGCGCAGGGAGTGGGGCGGTTCAGAAAGCGGGCGGAGCTGGTGGTGGGGGCGCAGGGTGAGTGGGCGTCGGTTTGTGTGGGGAAAGCCGTCGCCCCCGCCCGGGCAGTGACCGGGCGGGGGCGACGGGGGATACGAGGAGAGGGGCAGCGGGGACTTGGCCCTTCTCCCCGAGTTCGAGGGGGCGGGTCAGCCCATCTCCTCCAGCGACTTGCCCTTCGTCTCCTTGACGAACTTGAGCACGAACGGGATGGAGAGGGCCGCGAAGACCGTGTAGATCACGTAGGTCGCGGAGAGGTTCCAGTCGGCCAGCGACGGGAAGCTCGCGGTGATGGCCCAGTTGGCGATCCACTGGGCGGAGGCGGCCACGCCCAGCGCGGCGGCACGGATCCGGTTCGGGAACATCTCGCCGAGGAAGACCCAGACGACGACACCCCAGGACAGGGCGAAGAAGAGGACGAAGACGTGCGCGGCGATCAGGGCGATCCAGCCCTGCGTGGCCGGGAGCTTGCCATCGACCAGGTCGTAGGAGAAGGCCCAGGCCTCGAGGCCGAGACCGATGACCATGCCGACCGAACCGATCAGGGCCAGCGGCTTGCGGCCGACGCGGTCCACGAAGATCATCGCGATCACGGTGCCGATGATGTTGATGATCGACGTCGTGAAGGAGTAGAAGAACGAGTCCGTCGGGTCGACGCCCACCGACTGCCACAGCGTCGAGGAGTAGTAGAACGCGACGTTGATGCCGACGAACTGCTGGAAGACGGAGAGGCCGATACCGACCCAGACGATCGGCTTGAAGAAGAAGGAGCCGCCGAGCAGGTCCTTGAACGTGGACTTGTGCTCGCTCTTCATCGCGTGCTCGATCTCGGCGACGCGGGCGTCCAGGTTCGCGTTCTTGCCCTCGACCTCTTCGAGGATCGCGCGGGCGCGTTCCCGCTTGCCGACGGAGAGCAGGAAGCGCGGGGACTCGGGGATCGCGAAGGAGAGCAGACCGTACAGGACGGCCGGGATCACCATGACGCCCAGCATGACCTGCCAGGCCTCCAGCCCCATCAGCTTGCCGCGCTGGTCGCCGCCGGCGGCGTTGAGCAGACCCCAGTTGACCAGCTGCGAGATGGCGATGCCGACGACGATCGCGGCCTGTTGGAAGGACCCGAGACGGCCGCGGTAGGCCGGCGGGGCGACCTCGGCGATGTAGGCGGGGCCGATCACGGAGGCCATGCCGATGGCGAAACCGCCGACGATCCGCCAGAAGGCGAGGTCCCACAGGGCGAAGGGCAGCGCCGAACCGACGGCGCTGACGGTGAACAGCACGGCGGAGATCTGCATGCACCGGATGCGGCCGATGCGGTCGGCTATCCGGCCCGCGGTCGCGGCACCGATGGCACAGCCGATCAGGGCGATGGCGATGACCTGGGCGAGGGCCGCGGACCCGATGTCGTAACGGCTCCGGATCGCCTCGACGGCGCCGTTGATGACGGAGCTGTCGTAGCCGAAGAGGAACCCGCCCATCGCGGCCGCCGCCGCGATGAAGATGACATGCCCGAGATGATCGGGGTGAGCCGTCCCGGCTCCTGACTGGGGTGCCTGCGCAGTGCTGGTCACAAGAAACTCCTCGGGCCACCGGCAACGCTGCCGGGTGGGGGGTGAGCCCTCTCAGGTCAAGTGGCGCACAGGTTCACGCCGCTCACACCTGAAGGTAAAAGCAACGTTGCAGAGACTATGCCTTCAAGTATCGAAGTCAATAGTCAGGTGAGTGTGACGTTGTCGAGTGATCATCGGAGGAATACGTTCAGTTCTTGAAGGGAACGTGAAGGGATTCCGGTCAGCGCACGTCAGCGCAGGCGCTGGCTGATGACCTTCGACACACCGTCGCCCTGCATGGAGACGCCGTACAGCGCGTCGGCCACCTCCATGGTGCGCTTCTGGTGCGTGATCACGATCAGCTGCGAGGACTCTTGGAGCTCCTGCATGATGCGGATCAGCCGCTGGAGGTTGGTGTCGTCCAGGGCCGCCTCCACCTCGTCCATGACGTAGAACGGGCTGGGGCGCGCCTTGAAGATGGACACCAGCATCGCGACGGCGGTCAGCGAGCGTTCACCACCCGACAGCAGGGAGAGCCGCTTGACCTTCTTGCCCGGCGGGCGGGCCTCGACGTCCACGCCCGTGGTGAGCATGTTGTCGGGGTCGGTCAGGAAGAGCCGTCCCTCACCGCCCGGGAAGAGCCGGCTGAAGACGCCCTCGAACTCCCTCGCCGTGTCCCGGAACGCCTCCGTGAAGACCTGCTCGACACGCTCGTCGACCTCCTTCACGACCTGAAGCAGGTCGGCGCGGGTCTTCTTCAGGTCCTCCAGCTGCTCGCTGAGGAACTTGTGCCGTTCCTCGAGGGCGGCGAACTCCTCAAGGGCGAGCGGGTTCACCTTGCCGAGCTGCTGGTAGGCGCGCTCGGCCGCCTTGAGCCGGCGCTCCTGCTCGGCCCGGTGGAAGGGTTTCGGCTGGTTGCGCGGGTGCTCGGGGTCCTCGGGCAGCATCTCGCCCTCGGCGGGGGGCGAGGGCGGCACCAGCTGGTGCGGGCCGTACTCCGCCATGAGTCCCGCCGGTTCCACACCGAGTTCCTCCAGCGCCTTGGTCTCCAGCTGCTCGATCCGCAGCCGTTTCTCGGCGCCGAGTACCTCGCCCCGGTGAACTGAATCCGTGAGTTTGTCGAGCTCCGCCTTGAGGTCGCGGCCGGTGCCGCGGGCGGCGGTCAGTTCCTGCTCGCGTTGCGCCTTCGCGGCCTCGGCGGCGGCCCGTTCCCGGTCTGCCCGGCCGGCCGAGACCTCGACGTGCGCGAGGAGCTGGCGGGCGCCGGAGGCGACGGCCTCCGCCACGGCCGCCTCGTGGCGCAGCCGGGCCCGGCGCTGTTCGGCACGCGCGCGGGCCTCGCGTTCCGCGCGGGCGGCGCGGTCGAGGGAGTCGGCGCGGCCGGCCAGGCCCTTGACGCGTTCCTCGTGGGTACGGACCTGGAGGCGGGCCTCCATCTCGGTCTGCCGGGCGTTGGCGCCGTCGGCGGCGAGCCGGTCCCGGGCGGAGGTGTCCGGCTCCTCCTCCACCGGCATCTCCTCGGCGACGGCCAGCCGCTCGGCCAGCACCTCGGCCTCTTCGAGGGCCTTGTCGAGGGATTCCTGGGCGCGGGCGGCGGCGGCCGTGGAGCGTTCCGCCTCGCCCGCCGCGCCGCGGGCCTGTCCGGCGAGCCGGCCGAGCTGCTGGGCCACGGCCGACTTCTCGCGGTCGGCGGCGCGGCGGCGTTCGCCGACCTCTTCCACGAGGGCGGCGCAGGACCTGCGGTGGGCCTGGGCCGACTCCTGCGCCTCGGCCAGTTCCGCGCAGCGGACGGCGAGTTCCTCCAGTTCGGCGGCGGCCTCGTCGACGGAGGCCTGCACCTCGAGGAGGCTGGGCGCGCCCGCGGAGCCGCCGTGCGCGAAGTGGGCGCCGAGGAGGTCGCCTTCGGCGGTCACCGCGGTGAGGTGGGGGTGCCGGTAGACGAGTTCTTCGGCGGCTTCGAGGGTGTCGACGACGACGATGCCGTGGAGGAGGCGACGGACGGCGGGCATGAGCTCGGCGGGGCCACGGACGAGAGCGGCGGCGGGTTGCGGGGCGGGGGGTGCGGGGAGGGCGGCGGCCGGTTGCGGAGCAGGGGGTGCGGGGACAGCCCGTCCGCCGGGTGCGGGTGCGTCGTGGTCGGTCGCGCCGTTCCCCGCGCCCCTATGGGGCGCCTGATCGTGTCCGGTGTTGTCCAGGGGGGCGGGTGCCGCGGTGTCGTGGTCGGTCGCGCCGTTTCCCGCGTCCCTTTGGGGCGCCTGGTCGTGTCCCTCGTTGTACACAGTTGGTTCAGGGGTGCCGGACAGGAGGAGGGCTGCTCTGCCGCCGTCCTGTTTGCGCAGGAGGCGGATGGCGTCGGCTGCCGACGCGGGGGTGGTCACGGCGATCGCGTCCGCCGCCGTGCCGAAGGCCGCCGCGAGGGCGATCTCGTGGCCGGGGGTGACCGTGAGGAGTTCCGCGGCGGGGCCCAGGATCCCGGTGAGGCGGTCCTTCGCGCCGAGCAGTATGCCCGTGCCGTCCTTGCGCCGCAGGCCCAGGGCCAGTGCCTCGTGGCGGGCCTGGGTCGCGGCGCGCCGGCGTTCCGCCGCGGTGGTCGCCTCGCGGGCCGCCGTCAGGGCCGCCTCCGCCTCGGCGAGCCGCTGCTTCGCCGTCTCGTGCCGTTCGGCCAGTTCGTGGTCGTCGGCGTCGAGGCCGTCGACCTCGGCCTTGAGCGCCTCGTACTCCTCCTGCGCGGTGACCGCCCGCTCCTGGGCCTCGTCACGCGCGGCGGCGAGCCGGTCGATCTCGGCCTGGGCCGACGCCGCGCGGGACCGGGCCGCACCGGCCTGGCCGTTCAGCCGGGCCAGGCTCTCCCGGCGGTCGGCGATGGAGCGGGCCACGTCCTTGAGCCGCCGTTCCTCCGCGGCCAGCTCGCGCTCCAGCTCGGCGCGGTGCGCCACCGTGTCGTCGAGGGCGTGCTGGGCCGCTTCCAGGGCGGCCTCCAGCTCGGCCTCCTGCTCCCGGACGCGCTGGGCCTCGCGTTCCATGTCCTCGGGGTCGCGGCCGCGCCGCTCCTCGGGGGGCGTGGAGGTGGCGCTCTTCACCCGGGCGTCGGCCAGCGAGATCGTGCCGCGGACCCGTTCGGCGAGCTGGGAGAGTTCGTACCAGGTCTGCTGGGCCCGCTGGAGGCGCGGGGTGAGCTGCCGTACCTCGTCCTCCAGGAGCGACTCGCGCTGGAGGGCCTTCTTCAGCTCCTGCTCGGCGGCTTCCTTGCGTTCCTTGAGGGCGGCCTCGTCGGCGATCTCGGTCTGGAGTGCGTTGCGGAGTCGTACGAGGTCGTCGGCGAGCAGGCGCAGGCGGGCGTCGCGCAGGTCCGCCTGGATGACGGCGGCCCGGCGGGCGACCGCCGCCTGGCGGCCGAGGGGCTTGAGCTGGCGGCGGAGTTCGTCGGTGAGGTCCTGGACGCGGGCGAGGTTGGCCTGCATCGCGTCCAGCTTCCGCAGCGCCTTCTCCTTGCGCTTGCGGTGCTTGAGGACGCCGGCCGCCTCCTCGATGAAGGCGCGGCGGCCCATCGGGTCGGCGTGCAGGACGGAGTCGAGCTGGCCCTGGCCGACGATGACGTGCATCTCGCGGCCGATACCCGAGTCGCTCAGCAGTTCCTGGACGTCCAGCAGGCGGCAGGTGTCGCCGTTGATCTGGTACTCGCTGCCGCCGTTGCGGAACATGATCCGCGTGATGGTGACCTCGGCGTACTCGATGGGCAGGGCGCCGTCGGAGTTGTCGATGGTCAGGGACACCTCGGCGCGGCCCAGCGGCGGGCGGCCGGTGGTGCCGGCGAAGATGACGTCCTCCATCTTGCCGCCGCGCAGCGACTTGGCGCTGTGCTCGCCCATGACCCAGGTGAGCGCGTCCACGACGTTGGACTTGCCCGAGCCGTTCGGACCGACGACGCACGTGATACCCGGCTCGAACCGGAGCGTGGTCGCCGAGGCGAACGACTTGAACCCGCGCAGGGTCAGGGCCTTGAGGTGCACGCCGCTGGACTCTACCCGCCGCCGCTACCCCACTCCACGAAGCCCCGCAACCCCGCGGTTTCACGTATGAACATGCAGGGCACACCAGACGTTAAAGACGGTGAAAGGATGCGCGGGGCTACAAGCGGGTCGGGGCGCAGGGGGGCAAGAAAGAAGGGACGCCGGAGCGTCCCTTGCAAATCTTGACAACTTGAGCGGTTGGAAGGGCTGCCCAACCACTGCATATGTGCTGTTGTGGAGCGATGCAGCGATCAGGTGAGCGCAGGCTCCGCCTGGTGTGCGTCGATGCTCTCCATGATCCTGTCGTGAGAAGCGGCAGCCGTCAGCGCGTCGTTCTCGGCCTGGATCCGGCCGAGCTCGGACTCGAGGTCCTGGACACGCTGCTGGAGCCGTCGCATCTCGGCGAGGAGTCGCGGGTCGGAGCCGCCGACGTAACCGAGAAGCGCCTTTGCCATGATGGATGGTCCTCCACACTGAGTGACCGACCGAAGCGGTGTGGGTCGTGAGGGATCGCACCCGCGGTGCTTGACACATCCGAGTGTTGCTCGACTGTTGCGCCATGCCAAACAACTAAGGTGCGCGGGGCTTTCAGCGTCTCACCAAAAAGTTTGACGGTCAACACGATCACGCCCCGTATTGGCGGGCGAACCCGGGGGAACGCGGCCCTGGCGGGCGGCGCTGCGACTCCGGCGGGGCCCTCGGGGCGTGACGGTCAGGCGTATCAGCGGAGCCTGCCACGGCGCGCGCTTCTTGGCAACCACCAGGCCCTTTCTGCTTCGGGCACATGCCGGTGGCAGTTCGCTCCGCTTCCGTCCGGGTCCTTCACCGCGCGGAGTCAGCGGATGGCGAAGCCGTCGTAGCCGCCCCGCGGTGTGTCCCAGATCTCGGTGACACCGTCGACCCGCCCGGGCGTGTCATCGCCCTGGAGCCAGTCGAGCAGACCTTCGCAGCCCTTGCGGGGGCCCTCCGCGACCACCTGCACGCGGCCGTCGCCCAAATTGAGAGCAAAACCACTCAGCCCGCCGATCTCCAGTGCCTTGGCCCGCGTGAACCAGCGGAATCCCACGCCCTGCACCCGTCCGCGGACCCAGGCGACCAGTCGCACATCCTCACTCATGGGTGCAACCTAACCGGCCAATGTCACTCGGGACACTGCCTCCCCCAGCGCCATGCGGTACCGTCCCCCTCCAATGAATCTCATATGAAACTCACTCGATCGAGTGAGTCTGGTTGACCAGAAGGAGTCATTGGCCACATCGGCCCCTGGTCGGCCCCGACCGCGAGGACGAGGGAAGAAGGCAAGGACATGGGACGCCACCGACGCTCCGCCGCCGGCCGCGCCGCCACGGGCCGCGCCACAGGGGTCACGGAGAACAACGACCCGTACACGGGCGGCCACGACCCGCAGGACTCTTACGCGGCCCTCCGGTTCGGCACGGGCACCGCGCCCTACCTGCACCAGGAGGAGTACTCCGACACCAACGCGCGCAGCTCGGCCTACCTGTTCGCCACCGAGGGCGACTACGCCCGTTTCATGGACACCACCGCCTTCCCCGTCGAGGAGTTCACCCCGGCCGGCGGCTCCTCCGGCGGCGGGCACCGGCGCCGGAAGAAGGGCGGACGGCCCGTCGCCACGGGTCTGCTCGGGGTCTCGGCCGCCGTCGCCATCGGCACCGTCGCGGTGGCCTCCGGTGTGGTGCCGGGCCTGGAGAACTACAAGCTCGGCGGCACCAGCAGCACCGGCGGCGACCGGGTGCAGGCCGCCGGCGTGCCCAGCAACACGGCCTCCGAGCAGGGCGGCACCTCCGGCAGCGCCGAGAGCCGCGGCACCGGTTCCTCGACCAGCCGGGACACCCAGCGCTCCGCCTCGCCGGCCGCGCCGGCCTCCCCGTCCGCATCGGCTTCCAAGTCCGCCTCCGCTTCGCCCACCCCGACGAAGCCGGCTGCCGAGAAGCCCACGCCCAGCGCCACGCCGTCCACGGAGAAGCCGGCGGCGACGCCCTCCAGGACGGCCACCAAGGCGCCGGCGCGGGCGGCCGCGCCGATCACCGTGTCCCAGGCGGCCGCCGCCGAGGCCGAGGTGCTGAAGCTGGTGAACGAGGAGCGGGCCAAGGTCGGCTGCAGCGCGCTGTCCGCGAACTCCTCGCTGACCAAGCTGGCCGAGACGTTCAGCGAGGACATGGCGGCGCGGGACTTCTTCGACCACACCGACCCGGACGGCAAGACGCCGTGGGACCGGGCCGCGGCGGCCGGCATATCCAACCTCGGCGGCGAGAACATAGCCCGGGGCCAGGCCGACGCCCAGGCCGTCATGGACGCCTGGATGAACAGCGAAGGCCACCGTGCCAACATCCTGAACTGCGACTTCAAGACCCTCGGGGTCGGCGTGCACTTCGGCGCGGGCGGCCCGTGGTGGACGCAGGACTTCGGCTACTGAACCCGGCCCGCTGTCCGCGGGCCGCTCAGCGGAGGGTGCGCTAACCGACGGTTAGCGCACCCTGTCAGTTAGCGCTGTGTTCCCGTACCCTTGGTCCATGACCGTCACCCAGGACCGCGCCGAGGAGACGCCCCCTCCGTACGACGCCTTCGCCAGGGCCTGCCCCTCGCGCACCACCCTCGAACACGTCATGGGCCGCTGGGGCGGACTCACGCTCAGCGCCCTGCACGAGGGGTCGTTCCGGTTCAACGAGCTGCGCCGCCGGGTCGACGGCGTCAGCGAGAAGATGCTCTCCCAGACGCTCCAGGCCCTGGAGCGCGACGGCCTGGTGCTTCGCGAGGCGCAGCCGACCAACCCGCCGCGCGTCGACTACGAACTCACCCCGCTCGGTCACGAGGTCGCCGAACGCCTGCTGTCCGTCGTGCACTTCGTGGAGAGCCGGATGGACGAGGTGCTGGCCGCCCGGGTGCTTTACGACGAGACGCGCGGCGCCCGCTGACACTTCGGGCAGAAGTAGCTGGACCGGTTCATCCAGGGGCGCCTGCGCATCGGCGTACCGCACCGCCGGCAGGGCAGCCCTTCCCGGCCGTACGCGTCCAGGGAGCGGTCGAAGTACCCCGACTCGCCGTTCACGTTGACGTAGAGGCTGTCGAAGCTGGTGCCGCCGACCGCCAGGGCCGCGTTCATCACGTCCCGCACATGACCGAGGAGTTCCGTGGTGCGGGGGCGGGTGAAACCGGCGGTCGGGCGTTCGTAGTGCAGACGCGCGCGCCAGAGCGCCTCGTCCGCGTAGATGTTGCCGACCCCGCTGATCAACGACTGGTCCAGCAGGGCCCTTTTGATGGTGGACCGCTTCCGGCGCAGCGCCTCGTGGAAGGCCTCGTCGTCGAACAGCGGGTCGAGGGGGTCGCGGGCGATGTGCGCGATGACGTCGGGCAGCCCGTCGAGGGTGTTGTCGTGCAACGACAGCCCGCCGAAGGTGCGTTGGTCCACGAAGCGGAGTTCGGTGCCGAGGCCGTCCGCGAACCGGACCCGGATGCGCAGGTGCTTCTCGTCCGGTGCCGCGTGCTGCTGGACCAGCAGCTGACCGCTCATGCCGAGATGGGCGAGGACCGACTGGTTCGTGTCCTCCAGCGGCAGCCACAGGTACTTGCCGCGCCGGCTCGGAGTGCCGACGCGATGGCCCTTGAGCCGGTGCGCGAAGTCGTCGGCGCCGGCCACGTGCCGTCGTACGGCACGCGGGTGCAGGACCTCGGTCTCGGCTACGACCCGGTGGGCGACCCACCGCTCCAGGCCGCGCCGTACGACCTCGACCTCGGGCAGTTCGGGCATCGGGGCTCCCGTTCCAGGACCGTGGAAGACTCCGAGCGCCCGCCCCGGCTGGTGCCGGGGCGGGCGCTCGGACTGCGCTGTTCGTCAGGCGGAGGCGGTGGACGACGAGTCGTCGTCCTTCTCGGCCTCGGCTGCGGCGGCCCGCTCGGCTGCCGCGGCCTCGGCCCGCTCGTCCGCCGCGGCGCGGATCGCGCGCCACGCGGACTCGGCGGCTTGCTGCTCCGCCTCCTTCTTGCTGCGGCCGGTGCCGGTGCCGTACGAGACGCCTCCGACGCGGGCGGCAGCAGTGAAGGTCTTCTCGTGGTCGGGGCCGGTCTCCGTGACCAGGTACTCGGGCACGCCGAGGCCCTCCGTCGCGGTGAGCTCCTGGAGACTGGTCTTCCAGTCCAGGCCGGCTCCGAGGTTCGAGGACTTCTCGATCAGTGGGTCGAAGAGCCGGTGCACCAGCTCGGACGCCGAATCGAGGCCCTGGTCGAGATAGACCGCGCCGATCACCGCTTCCAGGGTGTCGGCGAGGATGGACGCCTTGTCCCGGCCGCCCGTGCCCTCTTCACCGCGGCCGAGCCGGATGAAGGAGCCCAGGTCGAGTCCGCGACCCACCTCCGCGAGCGCACGCGAGTTCACCACCGCGGCCCGGAGCTTGGCCAACTGGCCCTCCGGCAGGTCCGGGTGGGTGTTGTACAGCGTGTCCGTCACGACAAGGCCGAGGACGGAGTCACCGAGGAACTCCAGCCGCTCGTTCGTCGGCAGACCGCCGTTCTCGTACGCGTAGGAACGGTGGGTCAGTGCACGCACCAGAAGGGCGGACTCGAGCTTGTAGCCGAGCCGCCCTTCCAGAAGCGTGTGGGACGAGGCCGTGCTGTCCGCTTTCTTCTTGGCGGACGGGTCCGCCTTGGGCTCTTCGCCCTTCTTGGGACTGGACACAGTGCCTCTCACCTGGCCGCTCAGACTTCGAGGACCTGGCGCTTGTTGTAGGTGCCGCAAGACGGGCACGCGATGTGCTGCTGCTTGGGCTCGTGGCAGCGCTCGCACGCAACCAGGGTGGGGACCGCAGCCTTCCACTGCGACCGGCGGTGGCGCGTGTTGCTGCGCGACATCTTCCGCTTCGGAACAGCCACGGCTACTTCTCCTGCTTCTCGTCGACGCCCGCTTCCGCGTCAGCGCCGCTCATCTCGTCCTTCTCGCCGTCCTTCATGGAACCGGCGAGTCCCTGCAAAGCCGCCCAACGGATGTCGACGGCGTCATGGTGGTGGTCCGGGTCGTCCGTGAGCCGGGCTCCGCACTCGGAGCACAGGCCCAGACAGTCGTCCTGGCACACCGGCTGCATCGGCAGTGCGAGCACCACCGCATCACGCAGCACGGGTTCGAGGTCGAACAGGCCGTCCTCGATGAAGTACCTGTCCTCGTCGTCCTCGGCGTCGTCGCCCGGTTCCGCGATCACGCGGCCCCGGTCGTCGGCGTCAGGGTACGAGAACAGTTCCTGGAAGTCCGCTTCGAGCTCCTGCCCGACCGGCTCCAGACACCTTACGCACTCCCCCTCGGCCTGTGCACGGGCGGTGCCGGTGACGAGCACACCTTCCATGACCGACTCGAGCCGGAGTTCGAGCTCCACCGGGGCGCCTTCCGGCACTCCGATGACTCCCTTGATACCGAAGTCCTGGGGAGCGTCGATCGTGCGGGTCAGGCGCTGCAGGGCACCAGGACGCCGTCCCAGCTCGTGTGTGTCGAACACGAACGGGTTGCGGTGGTCGAGGCGCGCGTGAGGAGCCATTCCTGCTTTCGATCTTCGAGCTCAGAGGGACGCCGTCCGGAGGGAGTCTCCGGGCAGCGTTGATCGCGAACGTAGACGCGACCGAAGAGCCAGGATACTGGACCTTTCGCTGTCGGCCCAATCCGGCCGGTGCCGGCCGGCTCCCGGGGTGCCCGGCTACAGTCCCCGGCCCTGCTCGTAGGCCCTCAGCTGCTCCGGCGTGATCATGCCGGTGTCGAAGAGGCTGGTCTCGTCGAGATCGTACGACTGGTGCGCCTGGTGCTGGACGGCCGGTTGCTGCTGGGGGTCGTAGACGGGCTGCTGGCCGGTTTCGTAGCCCTGGTAGGCGGCGGCGTACGGATCCGCCTGCTGGTAGCCGTAGGGGTCCTGCTGGTAGCCGTACCCGTCCTGCTGGGCGTACGCGGGCTGCTGCTGTTGCGGATAGCCGTACGGATCCTGCGCCACGGGCTGCTGCACCGGCTGCTGGTCGTACGACGGCTGCTGCTGCGCGGCGGCGGGCTGCTCGGCCTGCGCGGCCGCCCGGTCCTCCTGGTCGGCGAGGGCCGCCAGGTCGGCGAGGTAGTCGGCGTCGCTGGAGTGCTGGAAGGTCGTGTTGTCGTCGGCCAGCACGCCGAGGGCGTCGGTGGCGATCCGGCCGTGCAGCTTGGCGCGGCCCTTGCCGACCGCCTCCAGGGTCTTGGCGAGGACCGCCTCGAAGGCGCCCAGCTTGGCGTCCACGTAGGCGTCGGCGTCCCGGCGCAGGGTCTCGGGGTCGTGGCTGCGCTCGGGCGCGTCGTCTTCCTCCGGGTCCACGTAGCCCTGCTCGTCGAGGCCCGGGCCGGTGCCGAGCAGCTTCTCGCGGCCGCGGCCGACCGAGCCGAGCGTCTTGGTGAGGACGACCTCGAAGTTGGCGAGCTTGGAGTCGACGTAGTCGTCGGCGTCGGCGCGGACCTCCTCGGCCTCCTGACGGGCCTCGGCGAGGATCCGGTCGGCCTCGGTCTGGGAGCGCCGGGCCACCTCGGTGTCCGAGATCAGCGAGCCGCGTTCGGCGTGCGCGGTCTCGATGATCCGCTCGGCCTCCATCCGGGCCTGCTCGACCATCTGGTCCCGGTCGCCGATCAGCTCCTGGGCCTGCGCGAGGGAGCCGGGCAGCGCCTGGCGCAGCTCTTCCAGCATCGCGAGCAGGTCGGCGCGGTTGACCACGCACGACGCCGACATGGGCATGGACCGGGCGCCCGAGACCGTGGCCACGATCTCGTCGAGCTTCTTCTGCACGTCCACCTGTGCTCGCCACTCTCTACAGCTGGGTTGGAGACGGACGGGACGACTGTAGCCCCATCAGTCCCTGTCGAGACGCTTGTTGAGGGCTTCCAGGACGGGCGGGGGAACCAGGTGCGAGACGTCGCCGCCCCACTGGGCGACCTCCTTGACCAGCGAGGAGGAGAGGAAGCTGTAGGTGGGGTTGGTCGGCACGAAGAGCGTCTCGACGCCCGACAGACCGTTGTTCATCTGGGCCATCTGGAGTTCGTAGTCGAAGTCGCTGACGGCACGGAGACCCTTGACGATGGCGGGGATCTCTCGCTGCTTGCAGAAGTCGACGAGGAGGCCGTGGAAGGCCTCGACCCGGACGTTCCCGTAGTCGGCGGTGACCGTGCGGATCAGGTCGATCCGCTCGTCGATCTCGAACAGGCCCTTCTTGGACTTGTTGATCATCACGGCGACGTAGACCTCGTCATAGAGACGGGAGGCACGGGCAATGATGTCGAGGTGTCCGTTAGTGATCGGGTCGAACGACCCGGGACAGACGGCGCGGCGCACTTGTGATCCCTCGCTCTCCGGTCCGGTCATCGTGCGTCTTCGCACGTAGAGGCGGCGCGACCGTACCAAAACGTTCCCTCGCCGTAGCGACGGGACCGGAGAGGTTCGAAGCCGGTCGGCCAGCGGAAATCGCCGCCTCTGGTGCTGCGCTCCACGGTGACGAGGGCGTCGGGCGTGAGCCAGCCCCCTGAGTGGAGTGTGAGGAGAATCTCCCGAAGATCGTCGTCGGAGACGGCGTACGGGGGGTCCAGGAAGACGATGTCGTACGGCTGTGCCGGCGCCGGTGACTGGATGATCTGTTCCGCTTTGCCGGCCCTGACTTCGGCGCCGGGCAGGCCCAGATTCTTGACGTTTTCACGTACGACGCGGGCTGCTCTCGCGTCGGCCTCGACGAGGAGAGTGTGGCCGGCGCCCCGGGAGAGGGCCTCCAGGCCCACGGCGCCGGAGCCGGCGTAGAGGTCGAGGACGCGTTCGCCGTCCAGGGGGCCGCCGAGGAGGGACTGCCAGGTGGAGAAGAGGCCTTCGCGTGCGCGGTCCGAGGTGGGGCGGGTGCCTGTGCCTGGTGGCACCGTCAGCCGACGTCCGCCGGCTGCGCCTGCGATCACGCGGGTCATCTCGGGTCCTTCTTCGGGGGCGGCTTCACGGGTTCAGTTTGGCAGGCCTACGGGGGTGGGTGCCGGTGTGCGACGGCGGCCGCGGGTGCGGTGTGGCTGGTCGCGCAGTTCCTCGCGCCCCTGAGGTGGTCACCTCTAGCCCTTTTCCAAGTACTGCTCTCTCTCCTCGTCCAGGAGGGCGTCCAGGGCCGTTCGTAGACCGGGGAGGTCGGTCAGTTCGGGGTCTCGGGCCACCAGGGCCGTTGCCTCCTCCCGCGCCTCCGCGATGATCTCCTCGTCCTCGATGACCGCCAGGACGCGGAGGCTGGAGCGGGCGCCTGACTGGGCCTGGCCCAGGACGTCGCCCTCTCTGCGCTGTTCCAGGTCGATCCGCGACAGCTCGAAGCCGTCCAGGGTCGAGGCGACCGCCGTCAGGCGCTGGCGGGCCGCGCTGGCCTCGGGCATCTCCGTGACCAGGAGGCAGAGGCCGGGGGCGGAACCCCGGCCGACGCGGCCGCGCAGCTGGTGGAGCTGGGAGACGCCGAAACGGTCGGCGTCCATGATCACCATGGCGGTGGCGTTGGGGACGTTCACGCCGACCTCGATGACCGTGGTGGCGACGAGGACGTCCGTGCCACCCGCGGTGAAGCGGCGCATGACCGCGTCCTTGTCGTCCGGGTGCATGCGGCCGTGCAGGACCTCGACGCGGAGCCCGTTCAGCGGGCCCTTGGCGAGGTGGTCGGCCACGTCCAGGACGGCCAGCGGCGGGCGCTTCTCCGCCTCGTCCTCGGCGGACTTCTTCGCCTTCTTGGGGTCGGCCGCCTCGTCGGCGTCGTCGCCGATGCGGGGGCAGACGACGTACGCCTGGTGGCCGTTCCCGACTTCCTCCCTGACCCGTTCCCAGGCGCGGGACAGGAAGTGGGGCTTGTCGGCGGCGGGGACCACATGGGTGGCGATCGGGGACCGACCCGCCGGGAGCTGGTCCAGGACCGACGTCTCCAGGTCGCCGAAGACCGTCATCGCGACCGTGCGCGGGATGGGGGTCGCCGTCATGACGAGGAGGTGGGGCGGCTGCTTGCCCTTGCCGCGCAGGGCGTCCCGCTGCTCGACGCCGAAGCGGTGCTGCTCGTCGACCACGACCAGGCCGAGGTCGTGGAACTGGACCTTGTCCTCGATCAGCGCGTGGGTGCCGATGACGATGCCGGCCTCGCCGGTGACCAGGTCGAGCATGGCCTGGCGGCGGGCCGCCGTGCCCATGGAGCCGGTGAGCAGGACGACCTTGGTGGCGTGGTCCGCGCCGCCCAGCATGCCGCCCTCCGCCAGCTCGCCCATCATCTCGGTGACCGAGCGGTGGTGCTGCTGGGCCAGCACCTCGGTGGGCGCCAGCATGGCCGCCTGACCGCCGGCGTCGACGACCGCGAGCATCGCGCGGAGGGCCACCAAGGTCTTGCCCGAGCCGACCTCGCCCTGCAGCAGCCGGTGCATCGGGTGTTCCGTCGCCAGGTCGTCGAAGATCTCCTTCGAGACCTTCTTCTGGCCGTCCGTGAGGGTGAAGGGGAGGCGGTCGTCGAAGGCCGTGAGGAGGCCGTCGGGGGACGGTTCGCGGGCCACCGCCGGGAGTTGGGCGTCGGCGTGCCGACGGCGGGCCAGGGCCACCTGGAGGACGAAGGCCTCGTCCCACTTGAGGCGGTCGCGGGCCTGGGTGATGTCCGCCTTGGTGCCCGGGCGGTGGATCTTGAGGAGGGCCTCGGGGAGCGGGACCAGTCCGCGGCCCTCGCGGAGGGAGGGGGGCAGCGGGTCCAGGGCCTCCTGGGCGCTGGGCAGGACCGTCTGGACCGCCTTGCCGATCTTCCAGGACTCCAGTTTGGCGGTGGCCGGGTACAGGGGCAGCAGGGCTCCGGCCCAGCTCTCGACCGATTCGGCGGGGTCGTCGCCGCGGAGCAGTTCGTAGGCCGGGTGGGCCAGTTGGAGGCGGCGGTTGAAGACCGAGACCTTGCCGGCGAACATCGCGCGGGTGCCCGGCAGGAGTTCCTTGTGGGGCTTGTGCACGCCGGCGCCGAAGAAGACCAGTTGGAGCCGGCCGCTGCCGTCGGTGATCGTGACCTCCAGGCGCTGGCCCTTGCCGCGGGGCGCCTTGGCGGAGGCGAACGTGTGCAGGCGGGCGTCGGCCACCATGGCGACCACCGTGACGTGTTCGTCCATGGGCAGGTCGGCGAGGTGGGTGAGCTGGCCGCGCTCCTCGTACCTGCGGGGATAGTGGTGCAGGAGGTCGCCGACGGTGTGCAGGCCGAGATGCTCGGCCATCACCTTCGCGGTGGCGGGGCCGAGCACTGACTTCAGCGGTTGTTTCAGTGGTTCTTCCAGTGCGGGCACGAGATCCATTGCACACCACGCCACTGACAATCCCGGATACGGTTCGGGAAACACCTGGTCAGACGGTCGTTTTGAGTCATAGGATGGCGCGCTCCGGCCATCCTTCCGCGGTCACCGCCCCATCAGGGACCGCCCGACCCCGCGCCGACCACGTCTTCCCCCCTCCGGCGCAGCGACGATGGATTCCCAGACCTCACAGTCATCCCAGGCATCACAGTCACCTCATACGTTCCAGGTCGACCTGCGTGGTCTGGTGGACCTGCTCTCCCATCACCTGTACTCCAGCCCCAAGGTCTACCTGCGCGAGCTGCTGCAGAACGCCGTGGACGCGATCACCGCGAGACGGGCCGAGCAGCCCGACGCCCCGGCGCGGGTGCGGCTGTACGCGGACGGCAGTTCGCTCCGGGTGGAGGACAGCGGCGTCGGGCTCACCGAGTCGGACGTGCACAGTCTGCTGGCGACCATCGGGCGCAGCTCCAAGCGGAGCGACGGGCTTCAGGAGGCCCGCTCCGACTTCCTGGGCCAGTTCGGCATCGGGCTGCTGGCCTGTTTCGTGGTCGCCGAGCGGATCCGGGTGGTCAGCCGCAGTGCCCGGACGCCGGGCGCGCCGCCCGTGGAGTGGACGGCGCGCGAGGACGGGTCGTACACCGTGCGGACGCTGCCGCCCGAGGCGCGGCCGGAGCCCGGTACCACCGTGCATCTGGTGGCGCGGGCGGGTGCGGCGGAGTGGCTGGACGAGCGGCGGGTGCTCCAGCTCGCGCGGGACTTCGGTTCGCTGCTGCCCTACGACGTCCGGGTGGGCGAGGAGGCGGTCACCGACCTGCCCGCGCCCTGGGACCGGCCGTACCCCTCCCCCGCGACCCGCCGGGTGGCGCTGGCCCGGCACTGTCACGAGCTGTTCGGGTTCACCCCGCTGGACTCGATCGCCCTGGACGTGCCGCTGGCCGGGATCCGGGGCGTGGCCTACGTGCTGCCGTCGGCGGTGAGTCCCGCCCAGCGGGCCACCCACCGGGTGCACCTGAAGGGGATGCTGCTCACCGAGCGGGCCGAACAGCTGCTGCCCGACTGGGCGTTCTTCGTGCGCTGCGTCCTGGACACGGACAGTCTGCGGCCCACCGCGTCCCGCGAGTCGCTGTACGAGGACGAGACGCTGGCCGCCGTGCGGGAGGCGCTCGGTGAGCGGATCCGGTCCTGGCTGACCGGTCTCGCGGCCGGGGATCCGGAACGGCTGTCCGCCTTCCTGTCGGTGCACCACCTGGGTGTGAAGTCGCTGGCCCGGCACGACGGGGAGATGCTGCGCACGATGTTGCCGTGGCTGCCCTTCGAGACGACCGACGGGCAGCTGTCCCTGGAGGAGTTCGCGCAGCGGCACCCGGTGGTGCACTTCACGCGGACGGTCGAGGAGTACCGGCAGGTCGCGCCGATCGCCTCCGCGCAGGGCGTCGGGGTGGTCAACGGCGGCTACACGTACGACAGCGAGCTGGTCGAGGCGCTGCCGTCGGTGCGGCCGGGGACCGTGGTCGCGGAGCTGGACGCGGACACCGTGACCGCGCACCTGGACGCGGTGGACCCGGCGGAGGAGCTGGCGCTGGCGGGGTTCCTGGCGGTGGCGCGGGCCAAGCTCGACCCGTTGCAGTGCGACATCGTGCTGCGGGCCTTCCACCCCCTGTCGGTGCCCGCCCTGCACCTGGACGACCGTGCCGCCCGCCATGAGCAGGCCCGCGCGGAGGCCGAGGAGCAGGCCGACGACCTGTGGGCGGGCATCCTGGGCTCGCTGCGCGGCAGCGCGCCCCGCGCGCGGCTGGTGCTGAACCACCTGAACCCGCTGATCCGGCGGATCAGTTCGCTGAAGGACCCGGAGCTGATCGGCACCGCGACCGAGTCGCTCTACGGTCAGGCGCTGCTGATGGCCCAGCGTCCGCTGCGGCCGGCCGACTCGGCGCTGATCAACCGCTCGTTCATCGGCCTCCTGGAATGGGCCACTCATGGGGAGGCCGATCGCTGATGAGCGGAACCGACAGGACCGCCGACTTCGACTCGCTGCGCCGGGCGATGGCGGAGAACTCCGAGGAGCCGGAGGGGCCCGCCCGCAACGCGCGCGCGGAGCAGCTGCTTGCGGAGGCCGAGAAGCTGAACATCCCGCTGGCCGTGATCGAGGCGCTCGGGCACCAGCTGAAGGTCTACAACTACAGCTCCGAGAAGGACAAGATGTTCGTCCCGTTCGCGCGGCTGCTGCGGATGTGGGACGAGCGGCCCGGGGACTTCGACGAGTACGAGACGCATTCGCTGCACTGGGTCTTCAAGTGGATGACGGCCGGCATGCTCGACCAGCCGCACATCCCGCTCGCCTCGATCGAGAAGTGGCTGGGCGAGATGGAGCACCGCTACCGGCTCGCCGGGCACTCGGAGCGGGCCGTGCGCAGCGCCGAGTTCAGCGTCGCCGGGCACATCGGTGACCTGCCGCGCGCGGAGCGGGCGTACGCGGCCTGGCTGGCGGCGGACCGGGACCGGATGGCCGACTGCCACGCCTGCGAGCTGCACGGTCAGGGCGGCTGGCAGCTGCGCAACGGCCGGGACGAGGAGGCCCTGGAGCTGTGGCGGCCGGTCCTGGAGGGCGAGTACAGCTGCGCCCACGAGCCGCACACCGTCCTCGCCTCCTCGCTGCTCCCGCTGCTGCGGCTGGGCCGGGCCGACGAGGCCCGCGCCCACCACCTGCGCGGTTTCCGGCTGGTCCGGCCCATGGAGAGCATGCGGGGCGCCTACGCCGACCATGTGGAGTTCTGCGCGCTGACCGGCAACGAGGCACGGGGTCTGGAGCTGCTGGCGGAACGTCCCGCCTACTTCACGGACAGCGGGCAGCCGCGCAGCCGGATGGACTTCCTGGCGGTCGTGGCGCTGCTGATGGACCGGCTGACCGGACTGGGGCTCGGCGAACAGCGGGTGCCGGGTCCGGCCGGACGGACCTGGACCGCCGGCGAACTCGCCGGGCACGCGCGCGGGGAGGCCCTGGAGCTGGCCGCCCGGTTCGACGCCCGCAACGGCACCTCGTACGTGGGCGACCAGCTGCGCGAGCGCATGGCGCGGCAGCCGCTGGCGGACCGGCTGCCGCTGGGCGTGCGGGCGGTGCGCACGGCGCCCGCCCGGCCGGCCGGGCCGGCCGTTCCCGCGCCCCCGGCGGAGCGGCCGGGGCTGCCGGAGCTGCTCGCCGAGGCGCGCCGGCTGTCGGACACGCTCCAGCCGCACGCCCTGGAGGCGTGGGCGGCGGTCGCGCGGGCCGCGGAGGAGACCGAGGTGGACACGTACGTCCGTGCGGAGATCACCGATCACACGGCGATGGGGCGCGGCCCGGAGGGCGTCGAGCTGTTCGAGCGGGCGGCCGAGCTGTACGCGGAGGCGGGCGACCGGGGCGAGGCGATCGCGGCCCACGCGCGCGCGGCGTACGTACGGGCGCTGTCCGGGGAGCTGGACGAGGCGCTGGCCGGGATCGACGAGCCGTACGACCGGATCCTCGCGCTGTACGCCGAGGACGCGACGGGGGTACGGCAGACGGCCTCCGTGCTGATGAGCCGGGCGCGGATCCTGATGCGGCAGGTGCACGAGCGGTCGACGGGCGCCGCGGAGGCCGAGCGGGCCGTACGGGAGCTGCTGGCGCTGGTCGGCGGGCGGGGCGGGTCCGACGTACGGCTGGTGTCCCGGGCGGCCGAGGGGCGGGCGATGCTCGCCGAACTGGCCGAGCAGGCCGGGGACGGGGAGCGGGCGGGCGAGCTGTTCCGGCAGGCGTCGGCGCAGTTCGTCGGCGCGGAGCTGCCGTGGTTCGCGGTCGAGTACGAGGTCCGGGTGGCCGGGCTCGCCCACGAGCAGGGTGACCTGGCCGAGGCGGAGCGGGCGCTGCGCTCGGCCCTGGAGCACGGTGGACCGTACGTGGAGCCGGTCGGGCGGGCCCAGCTGCATCTGCAGCTAGCCGAGGTGGTCGGCGGGCGGGGCGCGGCCGAGGAGGCCGCCGACCACGCTCTCCAGGCCGCGCACTGGGCCGACGAGGCCGGCGAGAGCGGCACGCTGGGCGCCTGGGCCCGGCACCAGCTGGGCGGCTTCCTGCTGCGGCAGGGCCGGTTCGCGGAGGCGGCCGAGGTGCTGGAGTCGGCGCTGGCGGATCTGCGGGCCGAGACGCACGGGGACGGCGTGGTGGTCCAGACGCAGTGGTGGCTCGGGGACTGCCTGAGCGAGCTCGGCGAGCACCACGCGGCGGCCGAGCGGCGGCTCCAGGCGGCCGAGATCGCCCGGCACTGGCCCGAGCAGCACGATCACGCCACCCTGGCCCACCTGGCGGCCGAGTCGCTGGGCAACGCGGGACTGCCGGTGGAGGCGGACCGGGCGTACGTGCGGGCGGGCGAGCTGTGGCGGGCGATGGGCAACGTGCACTTCCTGGTGCGGTCGCTGCGTGCCCGGGCCTGGCTGGCGCTGCGTACGGAGGACGGGCCGGCGGGCGCGCGGAAGCTGATGGCGGACGCGGTCCGGGAGTGCGAGGCGGCGCTGGAGTCCGCCGCGGACCCGGCCGCGGCGGAGCGGCTCGCCGGTGAACTCGGTCACACCCACCGGCAGTTCGGTGACCTGCTGGCCCGTTCGGTGCCCGAGGACGCCGAGGACACGGCGATCCAGGCGGCGTTCGAGGCGGCGCTCGCGGAGATGACGACGGCGGTCTCGGTGTTCGCCGGGCTCGGCGCGGACGCGGTGCACAGCCGTACCGGTGCCGAACTCGCGGCGGGCTGGCTGGAGGCGGACCTGAGCCGTCCGGCGGACGCGGCGGCACGCGCGCGAGCGGTGCTGGACGCCTATGCGGGGGCCGACCCGGCCGACGAGACGGTCCGGGCCCGGCAGGCGGAGGCCCGGCAGCTGCTGGAGCCCACGGAGGGCTGAGGGGGGCGCGCGGTCAGGGGTTCACTCGACGCCGATGAGGAGCGGGGCGCCCTGCCGGCCGCCGTCGTAGACCACCGTGTCGACGGCGAGGTACGCCTCGCGCACGCGTGCCCGCAGGCGGTCGGCGACGCCCTCGGGCGCCTCGTCGCCGAGGACCAGGGTGACCAGTTCACCGCCGGCCTGGAGCATGCGGTCCAGGACGGTCTCGGCGGTGGCCGTGACGTCCGAGCCGATCACGGCCACGTCACCGTCGACGAGCCCCAGCACGTCCCCGGCCTGGCAGATGCCGGCCATGGTCCAGGACTGGCGTTCGGCGACCACGACCTCGGCGTAGCGGGTGGCGCCGGCCGCCGAGGTCATCTGGACCACGTCCTCGTCGAAGCGGCGGTCCGGCTGGTGCACGGCGAGCGCGGCGATGCCCTGGACCGCCGAGCGGGTCGGGATGAGGGCGACCCGGATGCCCTCCGCGCGGGCCTGCTCGGCCGCCGCGGCGGCGGTGTGCCGCAGGTCGGCGTCGTTGGGCAGCAGCACCACCTCGCGCGCGTGGGCGCGCCGTACGGCGTCCACCAGCTCCCCGCTGGCGGGCGGCTCCCCGGGGCGGGCGAGCACGGCGGTGGCACCGGCCTCGGCGTACAGTCCGGCCAGCCCCTCCCCCGGTACGACGGCCACCACGGCCCGCTGCACCCGCTCGCGCGGCGCCCGTTCCCCGCCGGCGTGCGCGTCCCCGGCGCCGAAGTGGGTGATCCGGATGCGGTGCGGCCGTCCGGCCTCGACCCCGGCCTCCACGGCCGCGCCCGCGTCGTCGACGTGCACATGGACGTTCCACAGGCCGTCGCCGCCGACCACCACCAGGGAGTCGCCGAGGGCGTCGAGCCTGGTCCGCAGCCGGTCCACGGCGCTCTCCTCGGCCTCCAGCAGGTAGATGACCTCGAAGGCGGGCCCGGCGGCCTCGGCGCGGTTCTCGGCGCGGGCGTCGGAGACGGCGTCCACGCGCGCGTGGACGAGCGGACCCGCCCCCGCGGCCCGTGCGTCGAACGTGGCCGGCGTCTCCCCCGTGAACGCCTCCACCAGCGCTCCCAGCACCGCGACCAGGCCCCGGCCGCCGGCGTCGACCACTCCGGCCCGCTCCAGGGCGGCCAGCTGGCCCGGGGTCGCCGCGAGCGCCTCGCACGCGCCCGCGTAGGCGGCCCGCGCGACCGCCGCGCAGTCGTCCCCGGTCCCGTCGGCGGCGGCCGCGGCGGCGGTGGCGACCGACAGCACGGTGCCCTCCACGGGATGGGCGACGGCCTGCCGGGCGGAGTCGGCGGCGTGCCGCAGGGCGAGCCGCAGCCCCTCGCCGTCGATGTGAGTCGCCTCACCCTCGGTGAGGACGTGGGCCATGCCGCGCAGCAGCTGCGCCAGGATCGTGCCGGAGTTGCCGCGTGCGCCTATGAGGGCCCCGTGCGCCATCGCGTGGGCGGCGTCGGCGAGGGTCGGGACCTCCTCGCCCAGCTCGTAGCCCGCGAAGACGGCCTCCACGGCGCCCGCGGCGGACTCCACCGTCAGGTAGAGGTTGGTGCCGGTGTCGCCGTCGGCCACCGGGTAGACGTTGATCGCGTCGATCTCCTCGCGTGCCCGGCCGAGCGCCCCGAGCGCGAGAGCGCACCAGGTGCGTACCGCGAGAGCATCGAGGAATGTCTGCGGCACCTGCGCCACCTGCGCCTCCTTGAGCTGGCCGGACGTGGACGCAGCGTAGACCCCGCAGGGGCGGAAACCGGAAGAGGGCCGGGAGCGGGCCCCTGAGCTGCCATGCTAGTTTCGTCTAACCGTCGCAGCCGTTGTATGCTGCTCCGGTTGCCCGATCTGATCGGGCCATTCCCCTGGCAACGCCAATCAAGATCTCAGATCCATTCGATCTCGATCCCGGCAAGCCGGGATTCAACCGTAAGTGCATCTGAAGTCTTTGGAGTGACCCGTGGCTGCCAACTGCGACGTCTGCGGCAAGGGGCCGGGCTTCGGCAACAACATCTCGCACTCGCACCGCCGTACGTCCCGTCGCTGGAACCCGAACATCCAGCGTGTGCGTACCGTGGTCGGCGGGACGCCGAAGCGCGTGAACGCCTGCACCTCGTGCATCAAGGCCGGCAAGGTCTCGCGCTGACGCACTGTCGCTGAGCGCGCGGCCACCGCTGGTTCGCTGCACTGAGCCGGTCCACCGAAAGGTGGGCCGGCTTTTTGCCGTGCCCCCAAATCCCGGGGCCGAGCCTCCGCGTGGTCGTGTCCTGACAGGCTGTCCCCATGCGTTTCGGCATTCTGGGCCCCCTCGACCTGCGCACCGACGACGGCACCCCGCTCGACCCCGGCGGCCCTCGTCCCCGCGCGCTGCTCGCCCTGCTGCTCCTGGACGCCGGCCGCGCGGTCTCCACCCAGCGCCTCACCGACGGCCTGTACGGCGCCGAGCCGCCCGCCGGAGCGGCCAACGCGCTCCAGTCGCAGGTCTCCCGGCTGCGCAGGCGGCTGGCCCCGCACGGCGAGATCGAGGCCACCGCCACCGGCTACCGCCTCGTCACCGCCCGCGACAGCGTGGACGCGCATCGCTTCGAGGAACTGGCCGCGGCCGGCCGGGCCGCACTCGCCGCCGGTGACCACGCGCGGGCCGCGGCCCGCCTGCGGGAGGCGCTCGCGCTGTGGCGCGGGCCCGCGCTGCCCGACCTCCCGGACGCGCCCGCCGAGGCCGCGCGGCTCGAGGAACTGCGACTGGCCGCCGTACAGGACCGGATCGAGGCGGAGCTGGCGCTGGGCGGCGGTGCCGAGCTCGTGCCGGAGCTGCGGGCGCTGCTGGCGGACCGGCCGCTGAGCGAGCGGCTGTACGGGCAGCTGATGCGGGCCCTGCACGCGGGCGGGCGGCCCGCCGAGGCGCTCACGGTGTTCGAGGAGGCCCGCCGGACGCTCGCCGACGAATTGGGCGCGGATCCGTCGCCGGAACTGTCCGCGCTCCATCTGGATCTGCTCAGGGGTGTGGCACCGGAGCGGCCACGGCTGCCGGTCCAGCTCACCCGGTTCGTCGGCCGCGAGCCCGAACTCGGCCGGATCGCCGCCGTCCTCGCCGGCTCCCGGCTCGTCACGCTGACCGGGCCGGGCGGCGCGGGCAAGACACGGCTGGCGATCGAGGCGGCCCAGCACCGTCCCGCCGCCTGTTTCGTCGAACTCGCGCCCCTGACCGACGGTGCCCGCATCCCGTACGCGGTCCTGGCCGCGCTCGGGGTCCGGGAGGGGCTGCGCAGTCCCGCCGCGGACATCACGGACCGGCTGCTGGCCGCGCTGGAGGACCGGGAGCTGCTGCTCGTCCTCGACAACTGCGAGCACCTGGTGGCGGAGGCCGCCCGGGTCGTCTCGCTGCTGCTCGCCGCGTGTCCCGGGGTGCGGGTGCTGGCCACCAGCCGGGAGTCGCTGGGCATCACCGGCGAGATCCTGGTGCCGGTGCCCCCGCTGCCGCCGGAACCGGCCGTACGGCTCTTCCTGGACCGGGCCCGTGCCGTGCGCCCCGGTTTCGAGGGGCACGCGCGCGTGGCCGGCATCTGTGCCGCCCTGGACGGGCTGCCGCTGGCCATCGAGCTGGCGGCGGCCCGGCTGCGCACCCTGACCCCGGACGAACTGGCCGACCGGCTGGACGACCGGTTCCGGCTGCTGTCACGCGGCGACCGCTCCAAGGCGCCCCGGCACCGCACCCTGCGCGCGGTCGTGGAGTGGAGCTGGGACCTGCTGGACGAGGAGGAGCGGGAGCTGGCGCGGCAGCTGACGGTGTTCTCGGGGGGCGCGACGCTGGCCGCGGTCGAGGCGGTGTGCGGGCTGGCGTACCCGGAGGACGTGCTGGCCTCGCTGGTGGAGAAGTCCTTCCTGGAGGTGTCCGAGGGGCGCTACCGGATGCTGGAGACGATCCGCGCGTTCGCCGCCGAGGAACCACGGGACCTGAAGGACGCCCACGCGCGGTACTTCCTGCGGCTGGCCGAGGAGGCCGAGCCGCACCTGCGCGGCGGCGGGCAACTGCCCTGGCTGGCCCGGCTGGCCGCCGAGCACGGCAACCTGGACGCGGCCCTGCGGCACCTGGTGCGCCACGACACCGACGGCGCGCTGCGCCTGATGGGTCCGCTCTCCTGGTTCTGGCGGCTGCGCGGACTGTACGGGGAGCGGGTGACGACGGCACGGGAGCTGCTGGCCGCCGTCGGGGACGCACCGCCGGCCGGACTGGAGGAGGAGTACGTGCTCTGCGCGGTCAACGCGCTCTCCGGCGCGGGTGAGGAAACTGAGCTCATCGCGCGCGTGGACGCCGTTCTGGACGCGTACCCGGGGCCGCTGCGGCTGCCGTACATCCTGGTGCTGTGGGCGGTCGCGGCCGGTCCGCGGCCCGCCGCCGACGACCACGCCCTCGCGCTGGCGGGCGACTCCCCGTGGGCGCGCGCCCTGCTCGACGTGGGCCTCGGCTTCCGCGCCCAGTTCGCGGGCCGGCCGCAGGAGTCCGAGGAGTGCTTCAGCCGGGCGCTGGCGGGATACCGGGCCACCGGCGACCGCTGGGGCATGGCCAACTGCCTCGACCCGCTGGGCCTGGCCGCCCACGCCCGCGGTGAGTCCGGGCGCGCCCTGGAACTGCTCGACGAGGGCCTGGCGTACATGCGGGAGCTGGCCGCCCCGGAGGAGACCGCCGACGTGCTGCGCAGCCGTGGCACCGTGCTGCTGCACCGGGGCGACACGGCGGCGGCCGAGGCGCACTTCGAGGAGGCGCTGACGCTGGCCCGTGGCGCCGGGCTGCCCGACAAGGCGGCGGCCGCCCGGCGCGGCCTCGGTGACGCGGCCCGGCTGGCCGGGGACCCGGCACGCGCGCGCGTGCACTACGAGCACGCCCTCCAGGAGTGCGCCGCCAACTGGTTCAGCGTCGGCGAGACCGTCCGCGGTCTCCTCGGGCTCGGCCGGGCGGCCGCCGCCGAGGGGCACACCGAGGAGGCCCGCGACTGGTTCCGGCAGGCCGCCGGCCTCGCCGTGGAGGGTCCCGGCGTCCTGGAACTCGCCGACGTGGCCGAGGCGCTGGCGTCCGTCGCCGGCACCGCGGAGCGGGCCGCGGTGCTGCTGGGCGCGGCGACGGGCCTGCGGGGCGTCCGGTCCGAGGCCGATCCGGACGTCGTACGGGTGGTGGCGGACGTCCGCGCGCGGCTGTCGCCCGAGGAGTACGACCGGGCCCACGAGCGGGGCCGGCGGCAACGGTCAGCGGCGGTCAGCGAACGGTAGGGGGACGGTCAGCGCCCCCGCCGAAGCTCCTCGCATGACGAAGCAGACTCCGCAGGACAAGAGCCTGACCCACCTCAGCGTGCTCATCTCCGGCGCCAGCGTCGCCGGACCCGCCCTCGCCCTCAACCTGGCCCGGCTCGGCGCCCGCGTCACCGTCGTCGAGAAGGCCCCCGGCCTGCGCGGTGGCGGTTTCGCGGTCGACTTCCGCGGCCATGTCCACCGCACCGTCCTGACCTCCATGGGCATCTGGGACGAGATCCACGCCCGCCAGACCCACATGGGCCGCCAGACCGTCGTGGCCGCCGACGGCAGCCCGCGCGTGGACCTGCCCGCCGAGATGATGAGCGGCGACGTGGAGATCTTCCGCGGTGACCTCGCACGGATCATGTACGAGCGCACCAGGGACGACGTCGAGTACGTCTTCGGCGACTCGATCGCCTCCCTCGCCCAGGACGCCGACGGTGTCGACGTCACCTTCGAGCGGGGCGCGCCCCGCCGCTTCGACCTGGTCGTCGGCGCCGACGGGCTGCACTCGAACACCCGTCGGCTCGTCTTCGGTGACGAGTCCCGCCACCTGCGCTTCCTCGACCACTATGTGGCCGGCTTCGACGTCCCCAACCACCTGGGGCTGGACCGCACCGGCCGGGTCTACAGCGAGCCCGGCCGCGCGGTCGTCGTGGGCAACTACGACGGCGACCCGGACCGCGCGGGCGCGCTGCTGGTCTTCCGGTCCGGGGAGCTGTCGTACGACCGCCGGGACGTCCCGGGGATCAAGCGGATCCTGAGGGACCGCTTCGCCGGGATGGGCTGGGAGGTCCCGGCCGTCCTCGAGGCCTTGGAGGAGGCCGACGACCTGTACTTCGACGCGATCGCCCAGATCCACGTGGACCGGCTCGTCGAGGGGCGGGTGGCGCTGCTCGGGGACGCCGGGTACGGGGCGACCATGGGCGGGATGGGGACCGGCGTGGCGATCGTCGGGGCGCATGTCCTCGCCGGTGAACTCGCCCTCGCGGGCGGTGACTTCCGTACCGCGTTCGCCGAGTACGAGACCCGGATCCGGGACTTCGCCAAGGGCTGCCAGAAGATCTCCGGGAACGCGGGCCCGTTCTTCGCGCCGCCCACCGAACGCCGTATCCGCAGCCGGGACCGGATGTACCGGATCCTCGCCTCGCGTCCGCTGGCCCGCTTCTTCAAGAGGCTGACGGAGAAGGCGGCGACCGACATCAGGCTGCGGGAGTACCCCTGCTGAGGTCCCAGCCGTGGTCGACGGGGCCGATCCCGGCACCGAGCGCGAACCCGGCCGCGATCGCCCCGGTGACGTACGCCTTGGCCGCCGTCACCGCCGCCGGCACGGACCGCCCCTTCGCGAGCTGCGACGCGATCGCGGACGCGAGGGTGCAGCCCGTGCCGTGCGTGTGCCGGTTGGCGTACCGGGGGGCGCGCAGCAGGTGCTCCTCGGTGCCGTCCGTGAGCAGGTCCACAGCCTCACCGGGCAGGTGCCCGCCCTTGATCAGCACCCAGGTGGGTCCGTACGACAGCACGGCCGCCGCGGCCCGGCGCAGACCGGCCTCCGACTCGACGTGCACGCCGGTGAGCTGGGCCACCTCGTCGAGGTTCGGGGTGGCCACGGTGGCGAGCGGGAGCAGCCTGGTGCGGACGGACTCCAGTGCGGAGGCGGCCAGGAGGGGGTCCCCGTGCTTGGAGACGCCGACCGGGTCCACGACCACGGGCACACCGGTCCCGGCGATCAACTCGGCGACCGCCTCGACGAGTTCCGCGGAGGCGAGCATGCCGGTCTTGACCGCGTCGACACCGATGTCGTCCACGACGGCGCGGTACTGGGCGCGCACGGCCGCCACCGGCAGTTCCCAGGCGCCCCGCACGCCCAGGGAGTTCTGCGCGGTGACCGCGGTGATCACGCTCATCCCGTGCACGCCGAGGGCGAGCATGGTCTTCAGGTCGGCCTGGATCCCGGCCCCGCCGCCGGAGTCGGAGCCCGCGACCGTCAGTACCCTCGGCGGACTGTTCATGACTCGATGTCCCCGAAGTGGTCCCAGCCGCCCTTGCTGGTCCAGGGCGCCCCGTCGACGGTGACCTGGGGCAGCGCGGACGGGTTGAGGACCTCGCCGATCACCTTCCAGCGGGCGGGCAGTTTCACGTCCGGCGGGAAGGTCGCCACGATCGCGTGGTCCTCGCCGCCGGTCAGCACCCACTGGATGGGGTCGACGCCGACGGCCTGCCCGATGTCGTTCATCTGGGTGGGGACGTCGATCGCGCCGGAGCGGATGTCGATGCGGACCTTGCTGGCCTCGGCGATGTGCCCCAGGTCGGCGATGAGTCCGTCGCTCACGTCGCACATCGCGGTCGCGCCGAGCCCGGCGGCGGCCGGACCGGCGTGGTACGGGGGTTCGGGGCGGCGGTGGGCCTCCACGAAGGCGCGCGGCGAGCGGAAGCCGCGGGAGAGCACCGCGTAGCCGGCCGCCGACCAGCCCAGCCAGCCGGTGACGGCCACCAGGTCGCCGGGCTGGGCGCCGGCCCGGGTGACCGGCTCCTGGTTGCGCAGGTCGCCGAGCGCGGTGATGGAGACCATGATCGTGTCACCGCGGACCACGTCGCCGCCGACCACCGAGGCACCGGCCACCTGGCACTCGTCCCGGATGCCGTCCATCAGTTCGCTGGGCCAGGTCACGGGCAGTTCGGCGGGGACGACCAGACCGAGCAGCAGCGCGGTCGGCACGGCGCCCATGGCGGCGATGTCCGCGAGGTTCTGGGCGGCGGCCTTGCGGCCCACGTCGTACGCCGTGGACCAGTCGCGGCGGAAGTGCCGCCCCTCCAGCAGGATGTCGGTGCTCGCCACGACCCGGCGATCGGGCGCGGCGACCACCGCGGCGTCGTCGCCGGGGCCGACGCGGACCGCCGGAGTGGTGGTGAGACGGGAAGTGAGCTCCCTGATGAGCCCGAACTCACCTAGCTCACCAACAGTGCCCTTCATTGCCCTTGCGCCCCTTCTGTGGCTTGCCGTGCCCGCTCGCGCGTCATCGTCGTCCTGGATACGGTCGAGGTGACCGTCAACATCTGTCCTGCCTGCACCCTGGCGCGCAAGCCCCTGTCCGCGCAGGTCTCCCCGCGGTGTGCGGCGACGCGATACCGTGGCGTTCCTTTTCCCCACATGATCCTCGTGGCCGCCCTGGAGGTTCCGTGGTACAGGCGTACATCCTGATCCAGACGGAGGTCGGCAAAGCGTCGACCGTCGCCGAGACGATCAGCAAGATCCCCGGAGTCATCCAGGCCGAGGATGTGACAGGACCGTACGACGTCATCGTGCGCGCGCAGTCCGAGACGGTCGACGAACTCGGTCGCATGGTGGTCGCGAAGGTCCAGCAGGTGGACGGCATCACCCGCACCCTGACCTGCCCGGTGGTCCATCTGTAGCCCCCGTCTACCCTTGGCCGGTGAACTCCTTCCGTCACCGGCCATTCGGTCTGCCCACGCTCGCCGCGCTGATGATCGCGGCAGCGGGCTGCTCCTCAGCAGACGACGCCCCGTCGGCGGCGGTTCCCAGTCCGGGCGCGGCGGTTGCGAAGCTCTGCGGTCGCCTGGACCGGGTACTGCCGACGAAGGTCGACAAGCTGGGCCGACGTGATCCGGAACCGGCCTCCGCGCTGACGGCCGGGTGGGGCGGCGACCCGGCGATCATACTGCGGTGCGGGGTTTCGCGGCCCGCGAAGATGGCCGACCCGGAGGCCGACGGGGTGGAGGTGAACGGGGTGGGGTGGCTGCTGGAGCAGCGGGCCGACAAGTCGTTCCGGTTCACGACGACGTTGCGGAAGGCGTATGTCGAGGTGACGATCCCGGCGCGGCGGACGGGGGACGGCGTGGCGCCGTTGGTGAGCTTGGCGCCTGCCGTCAAGGAGGCGGTTCCGGAGGGGATCGCCGACTAGGCGCCGTGCGGGGAGCCGTTGGGTGTCGGGTGCGGGTGCGTCGTGGCTTGTCGCGCAGTTCCTCCCCCAGCCTTCGGCCGGGGGTACCCCCAGCGCCCCTTTCGGGGCGCTCCGGCTCGGGGTGTTTCGGGGCGGGGTGTTTTCTAGCGGAGGCCTGTTGAGCGGGTCAGGGCTGCCTGGATGAGGCGGTCGATCAGGGCCGCGTAGCCGACGCCGGTCGCCTGCCACATCTGCGGGTACATCGAGATCGGGGTGAAGCCGGGCATCGTGTTGATCTCGTTGATCACGAAGTCGCCGTCCTCCGCGAGGAAGAAGTCGGCGCGGACCAGGCCCTCGCAGGACGCGGCCTCGAAGGCGTCCACCGCGAGCCTCTGGACCTCGGCGGTCTCCTCCGGCGTGAGGGGGGCCGGGACGATGCCGGGGGTGGAGTCGATGTACTTGGCCTCGAAGTCGTAGTACGCGTGCTCCGACGGCGGCGGGATCTCGGCGGGGACCGAGGCGCGCGGGCCGTCCTCGAACTCCAGCACGCCGACCTCGATCTCACGGCCGCGCACGGCCGCCTCGATGAGGATCTTCGGGTCGTGGGACTGGGCCTCGGCGATCGCCTCGTCCAGGCCGGACAGGCCGTCGACCTTGGTGATGCCGATCGACGAGCCCGCGCGCGCGGGCTTCACGAACAGCGGCCAGCCGTGCTCGCCCGCGAAGTCGACGATCCTCCTGCGGGCGGCGGACTCGTCCTGCTGCCACTCGCGGGGCCGGATCACCAGGTAGGGGCCTACCTTGAGCCCGAACGAGGAGAACACCCGCTTCATGTACTCCTTGTCCTGGCCGACGGCCGAGGCGAGCACGCCCGAGCCGACGTAGGGGACACCGGAGAGCTCCAGGAGGCCCTGGAGGGTGCCGTCCTCGCCGTAGGGGCCGTGCAGCACCGGGAAGACGACGTCGACCTCGCCGAGCGCCTTGGGCACCGAGCCGGGCTCGCTGTAGACGACCTCGCGGCTGGCCGGGTCGACCGGGAGCACGACGCCGCCCTCGGTGGACTCGGCGAGGTCGCCGACCTCCGGGGTACGGCGTTCGGTGATCGCCATGCGTTCCGGTTCGTCGGCCGTGAGCACCCAGCGGCCTTCCCTGGTGATGCCGATCGGCAGGACGTCGTACTTCGTCCGGTCGATGGCGGCGAGGACGGCGCCCGCGGTGACCGTGGAGATCCCGTGCTCGGAGCTGCGACCGCCGAACACGACGGCCACGCGCGGCTTGCGAGCGGGCTGCTCAGGGCTCTGGGGAAGGTTCTCGGTGCTCATATGGCGATGAGAGTACCCGGTGGTAGGGCCCCGATACAGCGTCCGGCCGGTGCCGTGGCTCAGCGTCGCTCGGGCTTCGCGCTGCGCGACATCAGCTCCTTGAGGGCGACCACCGGCGGCTTGCCCTCGTGGACGATGTCGACGACCGTCTCGGTGATCGGCATCTCGACGCCGTGCCGACGGGCCAGATCGGCCACCGACTCACAGGACTTGACGCCCTCGGCGGTCTGCCGGGTGACCGCGATGGTCTCCTCCAGCGTCATGCCCTTGCCGAGGTTGGCGCCGAAGGTGTGGTTGCGGGACAGCGGCGAGGAACAGGTCGCCACCAGGTCGCCGAGCCCGGCGAGTCCGGAGAAGGTCAGCGGGTCGGCGCCGAGCGCGCTGCCGAGCCGGGCGGTCTCCGCGAGACCGCGCGTGATGAGCGAGCCCTTGGCGTTGTCGCCGAGTCCCATGCCGTCCGCGATGCCGACGGCGAGACCGATGACGTTCTTCACGGCACCGCCCAGTTCGCAGCCGACCACGTCGGTCTCGGTGTAGGGGCGGAAGTACGGCGTGTGGCAGGCGGCCTGGAGGCGCCGGGCCACCGTCTCGTCGGTGCAGGCGACCACGGCGGCGGCCGGCATCCGGGCGGCGATCTCACGGGCGAGGTTGGGCCCCGTGACGACGGCGATCCGGTCCGCGCCGACCTTGGTGACGTCCTCGATGACCTCGCTCATCCGCATGGCCGTGCCGAGTTCGACGCCCTTCATGAGGGACACGAGGACGGTGTCGGGCGCGAGCAGCGGCGTCCATTCGGCGAGGTTGACCCGCATGCTCTGGGACGGCACCGACAGGAAGGTGAAGTCGGCGCCCGCGGCCGCCTCGGCGGGGTCGGTCGTGGCCCGCAGGTTCGCGGGGAGTTCCACGCCCGGCAGGTAGTCGGGGTTGGTACGGCCGGAGTTGATCGCCTCCGCGACCTCCGCGCGCCGCGCCCACAGGGTGACCTCGCACCCGGCGTCGGCGAGCACCATCCCGAAGGCCGTACCCCACGAACCCGCACTGAAGACCGCCGCCTTGGCCGGCTTGCTCACTTGCCGCTCTCCTCTTCCAGACCACTCCGCGCACGCGCCCGGCGCCGCTGCTCGATCCGTACCTGGCGAGGATCGTAGGGGGTCTCGGGGGCCTTCTCGCCGCGGATCTCCTCCAGCTGGCGCGTGATCGCCGCCATGATGACCTCGGTCGCCTCCTTGAGGACGTCCTGGGTCATGTCCTTGCCGTAGAAGCGGGTCAGGTCGACCGGCGGGCCCGCGAGCACGTGGTGGGTCTTGCGGGGCAGCAGACTGGGCTTCTTCGCGTACGGCGGGAGCAGTTCGTTGGCGCCCCACTGGGCGACCGGGATGACCGGGCACCTGGTCTGGAGGGCGACCCGGGCGGCACCGGTCTTGCCGGTCATGGGCCACTGGTCCGGGTCCCGGGTGATCGTTCCCTCAGGGTAGAAGGCGACGCACTCGCCGCGCTCCACGGCGTCGATCGCGGCCCGGAAGGCGCTGAGCGCGTCGGTGGACTCGCGGTAGACGGGGATCTGGCCGGTACCGCGCATGGCGGCGCCGACGAATCCCTTCTTGAAAAGCCCGCTCTTCGCCAGGAAACGCGGAACACGGCCGGTGTTGTACTGATAGTGGGCGTAGGCGAAGGGGTCGATGTGGGAATTGTGGTTCACCGCGGTGATAAATCCGCCCTCGGCCGGAATGTTCTCCATTCCGCGCCAGTCCCGCTTGATCAGAACCACCAGCGGCGGTTTGCAGAGCACCGCAGCGAAGCGGTACCAGAAGCCGATTCTCCGGCGGGGCACGCGGACACCTTCCTCTAGGTCTTCCTCCCGGCCTGGGATCGGGAAGAAGTGTGGCCCCGGCCCGCCGGTCTGTCGAGAACACCGTACGCCTCGGTGTCGCGGCCACCGGGTGGGCCCGGGTGACAATGAGGCAACAAGGGAGGGACGGTACGACGGTGCAGTGGACCTTGGTCATCCCGCTCAAACCTCTGGCGCGGGCCAAGAGCAGGCTCGCGGACACCGCGGCGGACGGGGTGCGTCCCTCGCTGGCCCTCGCCTTCGCCCAGGACACGGTGGCGGCGGCGCTGGCCTGCCAGGCCGTGAAGGATGTGGCGGTCGTCACGGTCGATCCGCTGGCCGGGCGGGAGCTCTCGGCGCTGGGCGCGCGCATCGTCCCCGACACGCCGGGAGGCGGCCTCAACGAGGCGCTGCGGCACGGCGCGGCGGTGGTCCGCGCATCGCGTCCGGAAACCCCCGTGGCGGCCCTGAACGCCGATCTGCCGGCGTTGCGGCCACTGGAATTGGCCCGGGTGCTGGACTCGGCCGCGGAATTCCCGCGCGCTTTTCTCCCGGACGCGGCGGCGATCGGCACCACTCTGCTGGCGGCAGCGCCCGGCAGTGAATTGGCGCCCGCATTCGGTCCGGATTCCCGCGCCCGGCACGCCGCCTCGGGCGCCGTGGAACTGCGGCTGACCGACGTGGACTCGGTACGGCAGGACGTGGACACCGGCGCCGACCTGCGCACCGCACTGGCCCTGGGCGTGGGCCCGCGCACCGCAGCCGTGGCGGCCCGTCTGCTGATCCCCGACCAGTAGGCTGCGCCCATGCAGGCCACCGCATACACGTACGACCCCGAAACCCACACCGGCCAGGTACTCCTGGACGACGGCACCCCGCTCCCCTTCGACGCCCCCGCCTTCGAGGCCGGCGCCCTGCGGCTGCTGCGGCCGGGGCAGCGGGTGAGGATCGAAACGGAGGGGGCTGGAGACGACCTCCGGATCACCCTCGTGACCTTGCAGACGTTCTGAGGCGAGAAACCTAGGGGCGCTGGGGGTACCCCCGGCCGAAGGCTGGGGGAGGAACTGCGCGACAAGCCCCCACCGGCCCGCACCTGAAAGCTCCCTGGAACACACCGCGGGCCGGACTCCCCAGGGGAATCCGGCCCGTCGCGTGAGTATCCCGACCGCGCCGCCCGACGAACCTCAGCGAGCGGTCGTCTTCTTGGCGGCAGCCTTCCGCGCGGTCGACTTCTTCGCCGGCGCCTTCTTGGCCGTGACCTTCTTGGCCGGAGCCTTCTTCGCGGCGGTCTTCTTCGCCGTCGCCGTGGTCTTCTTCGCGGGCGTCTTCTTCGCCGTCGCCGTGGTCTTCTTGGCGGCCGCCGCGCCCGTGGTCTTCTTCGCCGTCGTCTTCTTCGCGGCGGCGGTGGTGGTGGTCTTGCGGGCCGCGCCCGTCGCCTTCTTGGCGGTGGTCTTCTTCGCCGCGGCCTTCTTGACCGTCGCCGAAGCGGCGCCGGTCAGGCTGCCCTTGGGCGCCTTCTTGACCGAGACCTCGCCGCCGCGCGGGAGCTTCTTGGAGCCGCTCACCAGGTCCTTGAAGCCCTGACCGGCGCGGAAGCGCGGCACGGAGGTCTTCTTGACCCGAACCCGCTCGCCGGTCTGGGGGTTGCGGGCGTAACGGGCGGGGCGGTCCACCTTCTCGAAGGACCCGAAGCCGGTGACCGAGACCCGCTCACCCGCGACGACCGCGCGGACGATGGCGTCCAGGACATGGTCGACGGCGTCGGCCGCCTGCTGGCGGCCGCCCATCTTGTCGGCAATCGCTTCTACGAGCTGCGCCTTGTTCACGTCTTCCCCTTCGGAGACATCGCCAGAACGAAAGTGTTCAAGCTTTTTCGCACGTTAGGCAGATATATACCGCAAATCAAACACGAAACGGGCTTATCACCCTCGTGCCGCAACGGATTCGACTGTCTCGCGAGGTCCGGTCAGCCTTCCTCTTGCGGGAATCGACCCGCTTCGAGGTCGGCGTTGAACCGCTCGAGCCGCCTTGCCGCGTCGGCGATGTCGTGCTTGGCCGCGGCCGTAATGACCAGCAGCTTCCGGGTCAGCGCCATCCGTACGCCCTCCGGGACTTGCAGTGCGCGCACTGTTGTGTGCGCTTGTTTGAGTTGGTCCGCGACCGCCGCATAGAGCTGGAGTTGGCCGTCGTGTTCCATGCACAGATTGTGCCATCTGGGGCGAGTTGTCGCCTGCGCAGGGGGCAACTGCCGCCTCAAATGGCCTTCCGGGCACTTGCGAAAGCCCCGGACACAGCACTCACCTACCCCCACAACATCGGCCCTAACGTGGGAAGTTGGCAAGACCTGCGACAACGCGAGCGTCCGTTCGGGTGCAGACATGGCTGTACCCCCAATCGTGGCGATCGGGGGTACAGACGGGGTGTCGCGGTGGCTGAAACCAGCCGTATTCAGATGTGGTGGATCACGCCCGAACCGGGCTCCGGATCAGACCTGGAGCGTCCGCGGCTTGTACGACGGACGCTTGGCCTCGTACGCCGCGATGTCGGCCTCGTTCTGGAGCGTGATGGAGATGTCGTCCAGGCCGTTCAGCAGCCGCCAGCGGGAGTTCTCGTCCAGCTCGAAGGAGGCGGTGATGCCCTCGGCGCGCACCTCGCGGTTCTCCAGGTCGACGGTGATCTCGGCCTCGGGGTCGTTCTCGGAGAGCTCCTGCAGGGCCTCCACGATCTTCTGGTCGATGACCACCGTGAGCAGGCCGTTCTTCAGCGAGTTGCCCCGGAAGATGTCGGCGAAGCGGGAGGAGATCACGGTCTTGAAGCCGTAGTTCTGCAGCGCCCAGACCGCGTGCTCACGGGAGGAGCCGGTACCGAAGTCGGGGCCGGCCACCAGGACGCTGGCGCCCTGCCGCTCGGGACGGTTGAGGATGAAGTTCTCGTCCTTGCGCCAGGCCTCGAACAGACCGTCCTCGAAGCCGTCCCTGGTCACCTTCTTGAGCCAGTGAGCGGGGATGATCTGGTCGGTGTCGACGTTGGAGCGGCGCAGCGGGACGGCCCGGCCGGTGTGCGTGGTGAATGCTTCCATGGCTGATCAGACTCCAGCGGGCGTACGGGCGTCGGACAGGTCGGCCGGGGAGGCCAGGTGGCCCAGGACGGCGGTGGCCGCCGCGACCTGCGGCGACACCAGGTGGGTACGCCCGCCCTTGCCCTGCCGGCCCTCGAAGTTGCGGTTGGAGGTGGACGCGGAGCGCTCGCCCGGGGCCAGCTGGTCGGGGTTCATGCCCAGGCACATCGAGCAGCCCGCGTGCCGCCATTCGGCGCCGGCCTCCTTGAAGACCACGTCCAGGCCCTCGGAGACGGCCTGCAGACCGACCCGGGCGGAGCCGGGGACGACCAGCATCCGTACGCCGTCGGCGACTTTGCGGTCCTTGAGGATGTCGGCTGCGGCGCGCAGGTCCTCGATCCGGCCGTTGGTGCAGGAGCCTACGAAGACGGTGTCCACGTTGATGGAGCGCAGCGGCTGGCCGGCCTCCAACCCCATGTACTCCAGGGCCTTTTCGGCGGCCAGGCGCTCCGAAGCGTCTTCGTACGAAGCCGGGTCGGGGACGTGCGCCGAAAGCGGGGCGCCCTGGCCCGGGTTGGTGCCCCAGGTGACGAACGGCGAGAGGGCGGCCGCGTCGATGTGCACCTCGGCGTCGAATTCCGCGTCCGCGTCCGTCTTGAGGGTCTTCCAGTACTCGACCGCGGCGTCCCAGTCCGCACCCTCGGGGGCGTGGGCGCGGCCCTTGATGTACGCGAAGGTGGTCTCGTCGGGGGCGATCATGCCCGCGCGGGCACCGGCCTCGATCGACATGTTGCAGATGGTCATGCGGGCCTCCATCGAGAGCTTCTCGATGGCGGAGCCGCGGTACTCCAGGATGTAGCCCTGGCCGCCGCCCGTACCGATCTTGGCGATGATCGCCAGGATCAGGTCCTTGGCGGTGACGCCCTCGGGCAGCTCGCCGTCGACCGTGATGGCCATGGTCTTGGGACGGGCCAGCGGCAGCGTCTGGGTGGCCAGCACGTGCTCCACCTGGGAGGTGCCGATGCCGAACGCCAGCGCGCCGAAGGCGCCGTGCGTGGAGGTGTGCGAGTCGCCGCAGACGACGGTCGTGCCGGGCTGGGTCAGGCCCAGCTGCGGGCCGACCACGTGCACGACGCCCTGCTCGACGTCGCCCAGCGGGTGCAGGCGCACGCCGAACTCGGCGCAGTTCTTGCGCAGCGTCTCCAGCTGGGCGCGGGAGACCGGGTCCGCGATGGGCTTGTCGATGTCGAGGGTCGGGGTGTTGTGGTCCTCGGTCGCGATGGTGAGGTCGAGGCGGCGCACCGGACGGCCGTTCTGGCGCAGACCGTCGAAGGCCTGCGGGCTGGTCACCTCGTGCAGCAGGTGCAGATCGATGAAGAGGAGGTCGGGCTCGCCCTCGGCGCGCCGGACGACATGGTCGTCCCAGACCTTCTCCGCGAGTGTCCTACCCATCGCTTTCCCTCCGGCCGGCAGACGTGCACCGGCCCAACTAGAGATCTTGAGGAAGCGGCTGCCCGAGTTCCGGGCCCCTGAAGTCGTGGTTCCGGGCGTCCGCCGCCGGGCCCGTTGGTACGCGGGCCACTGTGTGATTCCAGGGTGGCGCGTTCCACGGAAAATTGAACTTGCGTTTCACAGAGTGAGACGTGAGTATCGTTGCATGGACAACAGTAGCGGCGTCGGCGTTCTGGACAAGGCGGCCCTTGTCCTGAGCGCTCTGGAGTCCGGTCCGGCCACCCTCGCGGGTCTGGTCGGGGCCACCGGACTGGCACGGCCCACGGCCCATCGGCTGGCCGTGGCTCTGGAACACCACCGCATGGTGGCACGCGACATGCAGGGCCGTTTCATTCTCGGTCCCCGACTCGCGGAACTGGCCGCGGCGGCCGGCGAGGACCGCCTGCTCGCGACGGCGGGCCCGGTGCTCACGCACCTGCGGGACATCACCGGCGAGAGCGCGCAGCTCTATCGCCGCCAGGGCGACATGCGGATCTGCGTGGCCGCGGCGGAGCGGCTGTCCGGCCTCCGGGACACCGTACCGGTCGGCTCGACGCTCACGATGAAGGCGGGGTCGTCGGCGCAGATCCTGATGGCCTGGGAGGAGCCGGAGCGGCTGCACCGGGGCCTCCAGGGGGCCCGCTTCACGGCGACGGCCCTGTCCGGCGTCCGCCGCCGCGGCTGGGCCCAGTCCATCGGCGAACGCGAGCCGGGTGTCGCCTCGGTGTCGGCGCCGGTGCGGGGGCCGTCCAACCGCGTGGTCGCCGCCGTGTCCGTCTCCGGCCCGATCGAGCGCCTGACCCGGCACCCGGGCCGCATGCACGCGCAGGCGGTCATCGACGCGGCGGGCCGCCTCTCCGAGGCCCTGCGCCGCACGGGCTGAGCCCCGAAACGAACGCTCCCGTCAGAAGAGGCCGACCCCAACGCCGCGGCCGGCCTTCTTCCCGACGTGAGTGGAGAAACGCAGGGGCGCGGGGAACTGCGCGATCAGCCACACGCAACCCGCGCTCTCCCCCTGGCCGGAGCCCTACGGCGCAGAGATTGCCACCACCCGTCGTCAGCCGACTGCTGCGCCGTCGTGGCTTGTCGCGCAGTTCCCCGCGCCCCTACGGGGCGCTCCTGTAAGCGAACCGGTCCTTTGCGTAGCGGCCCCGGCGCTCCACTGGCACCGTCCCGCTCGCCGCGCCCAGTCCGAACTCCGGCATGTCGAAGTAGATCGACTCGTACGAGCCCTCGGGTGCGACGTACGTCTCGTGCCACAGGCCCACGTGCTGCCGCAGCTTCCCCGCCCGCTCCTTGCGGTTCACGATGCTCCACATCCCGTGGTGGAGCAGGTCCGGCGAACTCGCGTACGCGTACAGCTTCTCCTTGGACTCCCAGTACTGGACGACGTAGTACGTCCGCGGCGAGGCCGTCAGCAGGACCCGCCCCAGCAGCCCCCGGTCAGGGTTCCGCGCAAGCTCCCCCAGCATGCGGAACATGGACAGCATGACCGGGAGCCACTGGTGCACCGCCCAGAAGTGATTGACGCGCATGCCGATCAGCAGCACCACCGCGTCACCCTCACGCGCCGCGGTCGTACGGCCCGGAATCGGTCTGGCGATCATGCGGAACACCCCCGGTCCCTGTCGGATAGCGTCACTATCCTTCTGTCGGTGCTTGGATAGTGGCACTTACCAAGGAGAGGCGCAAGAGATGCGGCTGGCCCGGTTGAGCGAGCGCAGCGGGGTGACCGTCGCGACGATCAAGTACTACCTGCGCGAGGGGCTGTTGCCGCCCGGCCGCCAGGTCAACACCACGACCGCGGAGTACGACGAGGAGCACCTGCGCCGGCTACGGCTGGTCCGGGCGATGATCCAGGTGGGCCGGGTGCCGGTGGCGAAGGTGCGCGAGGTGCTCGGGCACGTCGACGACGAGTCGCTGGGCCGCACGATCAGGGTGGGCGCCGCGCTGTGGGCGCTGCCGCAGGTACCGGAGCCGGACGAGGACGACGAGTACGTCCGGGCCGCGCACCGGGAGGTGGGCGCCCTGCTCTCGACCCTGGGCTGGGAGAACGCCAAGCAGCTCACGACCATCTCCCCGGCGTACCGCCAGCTGGTGGTCGCGGTGGCGGCGTTCCGTCGGCTCGGTTACGACTGGGACAGTGAACTCCTCGTGACACGGGCGAAGTTGATGCACCAGGCGGCGATCGCCGATCTGGACTTCCTGGAGACGCATCCGTCGGAGAAGGAGAAGGTGGCGGCCGCGGTGGCCAGCGCGGTGCTGGTGGAGCCGATGCTCCAGGCGCTGCACCGGCTGGCCCAGGAGGAGGAGACGGCCCGGCGCTACGGCTTCGAGTAGGGCCCGGACACACCGAAGGGCCCTCCGCCTGAGCGGAGGGCCCTTCATTTTGTACCCCCGACCGGATTCGAACCGGCGCTACCGCCTTGAGAGGGCGGCGTGCTAGGCCGCTACACAACGGGGGCGTGGATCTTGCAAGCGTTTGATGTGCGACGCCGCAGATCCGAGCTGGTCTACCTGGACTCGAACCAAGACTAACTGAACCAGAATCAGTCGTGCTGCCAATTACACCATAGACCAATGATGGTTTAGACCAGTTCGTACCCCCGACCGGATTCGAACCGGCGCTACCGCCTTGAGAGGGCGGCGTGCTAGGCCGCTACACAACGGGGGCCCTAGCGATCATCCGTAGATGATCTCCGTACCCCCGACCGGATTCGAACCGGCGCTACTGCCTTGAGAGGGCAGCGTGCTAGGCCGCTACACAACGGGGGCTTTGTGGATGTGATCCACGCCTGCAGATGAGCTCTGCGAGCTGGCCTACCTGGACTCGAACCAAGACTAACTGAACCAGAATCAGTCGTGCTGCCAATTACACCATAGGCCACTGGAACGCAAGCCCCTGAGGGGTTCTTGTTCTAGTTTCGCTCCTCCGGTTCCGGCCTTTCGGCCCGCTCCCCGGCGGCGCAGGAAGAACATTACCTGAAGGTGGACGGGGCTCCAAAACGGGTATCGGCGCGGAGGATCGCGGGCAGTTCGGCGAGGGAGGCGATCCTGTGCGGTCCGACGGGCGCGTCACCGCCCGTGGCGGGGCCGTGGCGGTCGATCCACACGGACAGCAGTCCGGCGTCGACGGCGCCGCGCGCGTCGATCTCCGGGTGGTCGCCGACGTACGCGACCTCGTGCGGGGCGAGTTCCAGCGCGTCACAGGCCGCCAGGAAGGCGCCGGCGGCCGGCTTGGAGACGCCCAGTTCGGCGGCGCACAGGACGACCTCGAACCGGTCGTGCACACCGAGCGTGCGCAGCTTGTGTTCCTGGACGTGCAGGCTGGAGTTGGACAGCACGGCGTGCCGGTAGTCGGCGGCCAGCGCGTCCAGGGCCGGCAGGACGTCCGGGAAGAGGGCCCAGGCGGCCTCGTAGTACGTCCGGTACCGGCGGAACCAGTCGTCGGCCTCGTCGCCGCTCAGCGCCTCGCCGAGGAACACCCGGATCCGCTCCCGGCGCTGCTCCTCGAAGGACAGCTCCCCCGCCGAGAACCGCGCCCACTGCTGGTCGGTGATCGCCCGCCACCGCACCAGCGCCGCCTCGGCACTCTCGTACGCCGGGAACAGTCCCTCCGCCGCGAGATGCGCCCGCATGCCCTCGCGGTCGGCGGTGGTGTAGTCGAAGAGCGTGTCGTCCACGTCCCAGACCACGGCTCTGATCGTCATACCGCCGAAGGTACCTGCTGGGTACGACGAAGGGGCGGCCCCGGGACGAAAACCGGAGCCGCCCCGTCACACGGGCGTGCCCTACGCGGCCAGCTTCGCCAGCGCCGCGTCGATCCGGGCCAGGGTCTTCTCCTTGCCCAGGACCTCCAGGGACTCGAAGAGCGGCAGGCCGACCGTGCGGCCGGTGACGGCCACCCGGACCGGCGCCTGGGCCTTGCCGAGCTTGAGGCCGTGGGCCTCGCCGGCGGCCAGGACGGCCTCCTTCAGGGACTCCGGGGAGGTCCAGTCGGCGGACTCCAGCTTCTCGCGGGCCGTGGCCAGCAGGGCGTCGCTGCCCTCCTTCATGGCCTTGGCCCACGAGGCCTCGTCCTCGACGGGCTCGGGGAGGAACAGGAAGTCGACGTTGTCGGTGATCTCCGAGAGGACCTTCAGACGGGTCTGGGCGTGCGGGGCGATCGCCTCCCACTTGGCCTCGTCGAAGTCCTCCGGCGCCCAGGGCGCGAAGGGGGCCTTCAGCCAGGGGGCGCAGCGCTCGGTGAAGTCCTTCACGTCCAGCATGCGGATGTGGTCGGCGTTGATCGCCTCGCACTTCTTCAGGTCGAAGCGGGCCGGGTTGGGGTTCACGTCGGCGATGTCGAAGGCGGCCACCATCTCGTCGATGGAGAAGATGTCCTGGTCCGCGGAGAGCGACCACCCCAGCAGGGAGAGGTAGTTGAGCAGGCCCTCGGGCAGGAAGCCCTGCTCGCGGTAGAGGTTCAGGGACGCCTGCGGGTCGCGCTTGGAGAGCTTCTTGTTGCCCTCGCCCATGACGTACGGCAGGTGGCCGAAGGCCGGGGTCTGCTTGGCGATGCCCAGCTCGGTCAGCGCCTTGTAGAGGGCGACCTGGCGCGGGGTGGAGGAGAGCAGGTCCTCGCCGCGCAGGACGTGGGTGATCTCCATCAGGGCGTCGTCGACCGGGTTGACCAGCGTGTACAGCGGGGCGCCGTTGGCGCGGACGATGCCGTAGTCCGGGACGTTCTCCGGGGTGAAGGTCAGCTCGCCGCGGACCAGGTCCGTGAAGGTGATCGTCTCGTCCGGCATCCGGAAGCGGACGATGGGCGTCCGGCCCTGGGCCTGGTACTCCTCGACCTGCTCGGCGGTGAGGTCACGGCAGTGGCCGTCGTAGCCGGACGGCTTGCCGGCGGCGCGGGCGGCCTCGCGGCGGCTGTCCAGCTCCTCCTGGGAGCAGTAGCAGCGGTAGGCGTGCCCGGCGTCCAGCAGCTTCCGCGCGACGTCCTGGTAGATGTCCATGCGCTGCGACTGGCGGTACGGCGCGTGCGGGCCGCCGACCTCGGGGCCCTCGTCCCAGTCGAAGCCGAGCCAGCGCATCGCGTCGAGCAGCTGGTTGTACGACTCCTCGGAGTCGCGGGCCGCGTCGGTGTCCTCGATGCGGAAGACCAGGGTGCCCTTGTGGTGCCGGGCGAACGCCCAGTTGAACAGGGCGGTGCGGACCAGGCCCACGTGGGGGTTACCGGTGGGCGAGGGGCAGAAACGGACGCGAACGGGGGAGCCGGGTGCGCTAGCCACGCTTGACAACCTTGTTGGTGAGAGTGCCGATGCCTTCGATGGTGACGGCGACCTCGTCGCCGACGTTGAGGGGGCCGACCCCTGCCGGGGTGCCGGTGAGGATCACGTCGCCGGGCAGCAGCGTCATGGCCTCGGTGATGTGGACGATCAGGTCCGCGATGGGGTGGATCATCTCGCTCGTACGGCCGAGCTGACGCTGTTCGCCGTTGACGGTGAGCTGGACCGTCAGGTCGGACGCGGTGGCCAGGTCGAGGTCCGTCTCCACCCAGGGGCCGAGCGGGCAGGAGGTGTCGAAGCCCTTGGCGCGGGCCCACTGCTTCTCGCGCTTCTGGACGTCACGGGCGGTGACGTCGTTGGCGCAGGTGTAGCCGAAGATGACGTCCGCCACGCGCTCGCGCGGGACCTCGCGGCACAGACGGCCGATGACCACGGCCAGTTCGGCCTCGTGGTGGAGGTCCTCGGAGAAGGCGGGGTACTGGATCGCGTCACCGGGGCCGATCACCGAGGTGGACGGCTTGAAGAAGGCGAAGGGGGCGTCCGGGACCTCGTTGCCCAGCTCCCGCGCGTGCTCCGCGTAGTTGCGGCCGTAGGCCACGACCTTGTTGGGGAGCACCGGCGGGAGGAGCCTGACCTTGCTCAGCGGGACCTTGGTCCCGGAGAGCTCGAAGTCGGTGAACGGAATGCCCTTGATGATGTCGAGGACGAGTTCGTCCTGCTTGTCGCCCTCGACGGCGCCGAAGGCGACGTTCCCGTCGATGGAGAACCTGGCGATGCGCACGGGATCCTGGCGCCCCTCACTGAGCCGGCTGGAGTCTGACGCTCCAGGCTAACGCGGGGCGGGGCGGCCGCCGTGGAATAACCCAGGTGGCCGTGGAATAACCCAGGTGACTGAGTGGTCGGCGGCTCCGCTCCCGTATGGCTCGGTGGTCCCCGCGCCTAGTCGGCGACCGGGGTCCCGGCCGGGATCTCCATGAGGATCGTGCGCCGCGGGTTGGCGGTCTGGGCGGGGAGGTCGAGGGAGTGCTCGGGCAGTGCGGGGGTCCCCAGTTCCTCGGCGTCCTCGAGGTGGGCGAGGGTGGTGCGCCGGGGGTTGGCTATGTTGCGGAACATCATCGTCGTCTTCACGGTTGTCGTGGACCCCGTCGTGTGTGGGTTGGCAGAGACTTCCCTCTTGTAAAGCGCCAGGCTAAACATCGAATTCCCGACGGAAGTCGCCAACTAGCCGTGATCCAGGTGTGAGTTTGCTCACGAAGCAGGGGGCAAAGCGGTCATTCCGCGCTCGCAATTCGGGGAAACGAAACGGACATTGACGAACTGAACCTGTCATTCCGCTCCTGATCATGGCGACTGGGACACGCCCCACCCGCTCTCCCCTGGCAGGCATACGTCCGTTATGTACGCGATCAGCCCCGACATCTCGTAACGTGTCACTCACACGCTGTCACGGAGGTCACAGCTCGGCCCACGGCCCTTGTTGGAGATCCGGCACTGTGCTGGAATTCCACGGAACCGCCGCAGGATCGAGCCGGCGCGCAGGGGGCGCAACGCAGCGCCGAGTGGCGGCGAGACAGGGGGAGCCAGCGCCGGTCACACTCACGACCAACAGGGGGCGTATTCAGGGCGCTCCCCCTACAACGCCGACACCGTGTCCCTCCATTCAGCGGAGGGGTGCCTGGTCCAGAGGTTGCGACGCTAGTGCAGGGACGTTTCAAGAGGGATGGCAGCGCTCCGGCGGAGCCGGAGGCGCACGGCGGGACCGACCGCGGTTCCTCGCCCCAGCACGCCCAGAACCCGGGCCACGCCCCGGTCGGCGGTGGTGACGGCGGTGAGCGCCCCGGGCGTCCCGCCGTGTCCGCTTCTTCGGGGTCTCCGGGATCTCCGGGGTCCACCGGATCCACGGGCCCCCAGCCGACCGCGACGCCGACGCCGTCGGTCAAGCCCCCGAAGGGCCCGTCCAACCCGGGCTCGCGCATAGCCCTGCGCAACTGGCGCATCTCCACGCGCCTGGTGTCGCTGCTCGCGCTCCCCGTGGTGGCGGCGACGACGCTCGGCGCGGTCCGCATCAACCAGTCGCTCGACGACATCCAGCAGCTCGACAACATGAAGCTGCTGACGGACATGACCACGCAGGCCACCGAGCTGGCCCAGACGCTCCAGAACGAGCGTGACAAGTCGGCGGGTCCCCTCGCGCACGGCGCGTCGACCAGCGACGTCACGGTCAAGGGTCTCGAGCAGGCGACCGACCGGGCCCGCGAGAACTTCCTCAACGCCTCCGAGGAGATCGACACCGCGAGCAAGAACGGTCAGCTCCAGGGCGTCCGTGACAGCCTCGTCGGTCTGGCCGGTCAGCTCGACGACCTGGCGAAGATCCGCAAGGACGCCTACCAGCAGAAGGAGAACTCGACCCAGACGGTCGAGTCCTACCACCGGCTGATCACCCAGCTGATCGACCTCTCGCAGGACATGGCGCAGGCCTCCAGCAACCCGGAGATGATCCAGCGCACCCGCGCCCTGGCGGCGTTCTCCACCGCCAAGGAGTACGCGTCCGTGCAGCGCGCCGTCATCGCCGCGGCCCTGCCCGCCAACAACACGAACACCGGCGACCTCTCCGAGAACGACCGCCTGTACGGCGAGTCGGCCCAGGAGAGCGAGACCTCCGAACTCACGATCTTCCGGAAGATCTACGTCGGCAACGCGGCCGAACTGCTCAAGCCGATCGACGAGAACAACCCGACGATCGAGGCCGCGAACACCTACGCCAAGCGTGCCCTCGGCGCCCAGAACGGTCTGAACGAGCTCTCCAAGCGGTCGTACCTCGACTGGGTGGACGACAGCTCGACCAAGATCGACCAGATGCAGAAGATCGAGCACACGCTCCTCGAGGACATGGAGCAGAAGGCCCGCGAGCTGCGTTCCTCCTCGCAGCAGGAAGCGATCATCTCCGGTGCGCTGATCCTGCTCGTCCTCGGTGTGTCGCTGGTCGGCGCCTTCATCGTGGCCCGCTCCATGATCCGCTCGCTGCGCCGCCTCCAGGAGACCGCCACCAAGGTCGCCCAGGACCGGCTGCCCGAGCTGGTCAAGCAGCTCTCCGAGTCCGACCCGCAGGACGTCGACACGTCCGTGGAGTCGGTCGGTGTGCACTCCCGGGACGAGATCGGCCAGGTGGCCGCGGCCTTCGACGACGTGCACCGCGAGGCCGTCCGCCTCGCCGCCGAGCAGGCCCTCCTCCGGGGCAACGTCAACGCGATGTTCACCAACCTCTCGCGCCGCTCCCAGGGCCTCATCCAGCGTCAGCTCTCGCTCATCTCCGAACTGGAGTCCCGCGAGGCCGACCCGGACCAGCTGTCCTCCCTCTTCAAGCTCGACCACCTCGCGACGCGTATGCGCCGTAACGGTGAGAACCTCCTGGTCCTCGCGGGTGAAGAGCCCGGCCGCCGCTGGACCCGCCCGGTCCCGCTGGTCGACGTCCTCCGCGCCGCCGCCTCCGAGGTGGAGCAGTACGAGCGCATCGAGCTGGCCGCCGTGCCGACCACCGAAGTGGCCGGCCGCGTGGTCAACGACCTCGTGCACCTGCTCGCCGAGCTGCTCGAGAACGCCACGTCGTTCTCCTCACCGCAGACCAAGGTCAAGGTCACCGGTCACGCCCTGCCCGACGGCCGGGTGCTGATCGAGATCCACGACACCGGTATCGGCCTCTCCCCCGAGGACCTCGCGGCGATCAACGAGCGGCTCGCCTCGCCGCCCACCGTGGACGTCTCGGTCTCCCGCCGCATGGGCCTCTTCGTGGTCGGCCGGCTGTCGCAGCGGCACGGCATCCGGATCCAGCTGCGCCCCTCCGACTCCGGTGGTACGACCGCGCTGGTCATGCTCCCGGTCGACGTCGCCCAGGGCGGCAAGAAGCCCGCTCCCGGCAAGCCCGGTGTCCCGGCGCAGTCCGGCGGTCCGGCCGCCGCGCAGGCCGCGGCCGGTGCCGCGGCGGCCCGGCGGGGCAACGGCCAGGGCGGTGCGCCCGGTTCGCTCGGCGCGGGTGCCCCCGCCCCGGCCCTCGGCGGCGGT